>CADBPK010000305.1 GCA_902796465.1 uncultured Erysipelotrichaceae bacterium
AAAATGAAACCGGATCTTCGTTCCGGACAGAAACATCCGGACCGGATACCGCAGTGTCATATTCTTCGCGTAGGTACATTCCTTCTGATCGATGATCGATGTGGCATTGCCCCAGCATGCGACCCATTTTCCGTTTTCCATATCAGTCCTCCGTCATATTCCGTTTTGAATGCGGGTGTGCCAGATCGACGACACGTGCCAGCTTGTCCTGTGTCACATGTGTGTAGATCTGTGTAGTTGAAAGATTTTCGTGACCGAGCAGTTCCTGTACGATGCGCAGATCCGCACCGTTGTCCAGAAGATGCGTTGCGAAGGAATGACGGATCATATGCGGATGCACATGAATGGTCAGTCCCGCATCGATACCGGCCTGTTCGATGATCATCTGGATGCTGCGGGGCGTGATCTTTTTGCCCCGGCGGGAAAGAAACAGATACGGGCTGTCTTCATTCTCCCCCAGCAGGAACGGCCGTGATTCTTCAAGATACAGCCTGATCAGCCGGCCGCACCGGGGATAGAACGGAACCATCCGTTCCTTGCTTTCCTTTCCGATCACGGAAAGGAACCCTTCCTGCAGGCTGACCTTCCTGTATTCCAGTCCCGCGCATTCGGAAACACGCAGTCCGCATGCATACATCACTTCCGTCATGCATCTGTCGCGTATGCCGAGCGGGTCTGTCAGATCAAACGTATGCAGGATATCCTCCATCTGGTCAAATGTCAGAAACTCCGGAAGTTTCCTCTGTGCGCTTCCGCCGCGGAACATGCGGACAGGATTGTTCGCCACGCCTTCTTCCCGGTTGAGGTACCGGTAAAAAGATTTCAGGGAAGACAGGTTTCTCGCGAAAGAAGCCTTGCTTAAAGCTTTTCCGGTGATCTGTCCGCCTCTGAGTCTGGTTATATAATCACTGACATCCTGTCTTGTGACTGCGTCAAAGCTCCGGATATCCTTTTCATGAAGATAATCCAGAAACCGCTGGATATCCCTCCGGTACGCGTCTTCCGTATCGGCGGACCCGGTTCTGGAAAGCCGGATATGATCCAGAAAACGATCCAGGACTTTTTCAAAGTTTTCCTTCATTTTTCAATTCCCCGATGATTCCCAGAGCCTGCGGTGCATAGGCATTTTTCCTGTCTTTTTTCTTCACCGCCTGTTCCAGATGCATAATGCCGAAATTCGCGTTCATCGGCTGGAAATGCTCCGGATCTGCGTGTGTGATGTAATGCACCATGGCACCGGTCATACAGCCGGGACCGGGAATTACAAGTTCCTCTCCTTTAATATAATGCGCCATGTTGATGCCTGCGAGCATACCGCTGGCGGCACTTTCCACATATCCTTCCACACCGGTCATCTGTCCGGCAAAGAACAGGTCTTCCCTGTCCTTGTACTGGTATGTTTCCTTCAGACATACCGGACTGTTGATATAGGTGTTCCGGTGCATGACGCCGAGCCGTACGAATTCCGCATTTTCCAGTCCGGGAATCATCCGCAGAACCCGTTTCTGTTCCGGCCAGGTCAGATGTGTCTGGAAACCTACGATATTGTATAAGGATGCTTCCGCGTTATCCTGACGCAGCTGTACGACAGCGTACGGCCGTACACCGTCTTTCTCCAGACCCACCGGTTTCATCGGCCCGAACAATAATGTCTGTCTGCCCCGTTTTGCCATGATCTCAAACGGCATGCATCCTTCAAAGTACACTTCTTTTTCAAATGCTTTAATGGGGACTGTTTCCGCGTGGATCACAGCGTCATAGAAGGCATCAAATTCCTCGCGGGTCATCGGACAGTTGATATAATCCGCTTCCCCTTTGTCATATCTGCTTTTCCTGTATGCTTTGGAAAAGTCTATTGATTCACTTGTGACGATCGGTGCTGCCGCGTCATAGAAATAACAGTATTCTTCATTCAGCAGTTTCCGGATCGGATCCATCATTCCTTCACTTGTCAGCGGTCCGGTCGCAATGATCACAGGTCCTTCCGGAATCTCCGTGACCTCTTCACAGACGATCTCGATATTGGGATCGTTTTTCAGCTTCTCCGTAATATATGCCGCAAACTGTTCACGGTCGACCGCAAGCGCGCTTCCGGCCGGAACACGGCAGTGATCTGCCGCTTCCATGATCAGCGAACCGATTTCCCGCATTTCCTGCTTTAAAAGCCCGACGGCATTCGTCAGGGCATCAGAACGCAGGGAATTGGAACAGACCAGTTCCGCAAACGCATCGCTTTTATGGGCCGGTGAATGTTTTACCGGCTTCATTTCAAACAGGCGGACAGGAACTCCCCGGCGGGAAAGCTGGAAAGCAGCTTCCGAGCCGGCAAGTCCGGCTCCGATCACATTAACTGTTTTCATGATCTGCTTTCTTTCTTCTTGTTGTTTTCCTTCGGGAAGCGATCGATTCCCCTTTCAGACTTTCCATATGTCTGCATTTCGGGAAATTGGAGCATCCGAGGAAATATGTGCCGTAACGGGATTTCCGTTTCAGCAGTTCACCGCCGCATTCCGGACAGATCTTTCCTGTCGGTTCCGGTGCTTCCTTTTCCTTTTCTTCCGACTGCCGGGTATAGCGGCATTTCGGGAAATTGCTGCAGGAAATGAATTTGCCGTAACGTCCTGTGCGGTAGACCAGCTCACCGCCGCATTCCGGGCAGGTCTCGCCTACTTTTTCCGGCTTGATCTTTTCCATGTTTTCGTAAGCTTTATCGAGCAGCGGCGTGAAACGATCGTAGAAGGAACGGAGTGTTTCCGTCTCTTTCCGGTTTCCTTCAGCGATCTCATCCAGCATGGTTTCCATTTCCGCCGTATATTTCACATTGATGATATCTTCGAAAAACTCATCCAGTTTCTCAGTGGTAAGCGTTCCCTGCGGTGTCGGGCGGAAAACCTTCGTCTTTCCGGACGCTGTTGTTTTTTCCAGACTGACATAATTTCTTGCCTGCAGGGTGTCGATGATCATGGCATAGGTGGATGGTCTTCCGATACCTTCTTCTTCCAGTGCCTTGATCAGCCGTGCTTCCGTATATCTTGCCGGCGGTTCCGTGAAATGCTGGTTGGCTTTCAGTTCTTCCGGTGTCAGTACTTCGCCTTCCTGCAGATCCGGCAGGATCACATCTTTGCCTGAATCATACGGGGCATAGACTTTCAGATAACCATCAAAAGCAAGCGTGCTGCCGGCTGCCGTGAAGTCATAGCCGTTCTGTGTTAGTGTAACCGTTACAGCGTCGTATTTTGCGGCTGTCATCTGGGAGGCCAGTGCTCTCGCGTAGATCAGTTTATACAGCCGGAACTGTTCGCCTGTCAGATACGGTTTCACCTTCTCCGGTGTATTTTCAATATTGGTCGGGCGGATCGCTTCATGTGCATCCTGGCTGTTGGCATCGTTCTTTGCGGTATATCCGCCGGCATATGCTTTTCCGTATTCACTGAGTATTTTCTGTCTGGCTGCCGCCATATAGGATGCAGACAATCTTGTGCTGTCTGTACGCATATAAGTGATCAGACCTTCCTGCCCGTTTCCGATATCGATTCCTTCATACAGTCTCTGGGCAACTGACATCGTCCTTTTGGCAGAGAAGGAAAGCTTCGTGCTTGCCTCCTGCTGCAGCGTACTGGTGATAAACGGCATCGGTGCACGGCGGGAACGTCTGGTCGATTTGACTTCCGAAACCGTAAAGTCCCCGCGGCAGGCATTGTATGCCTCCATCGCTTCTGTCTCGTTGGACAGCTTTGCCTTCTTTCCGTTTATTTTGGCGAGACTGGCCGTAAACGGAATATCATCCTTGATAAACTTCGCATCCAGTGTCCAGTATTCTTCCGGAATGAATGCTTCGATCTCCTTTTCCCTTTCCACGATCAGCTTCAGGGCAACCGACTGCACACGGCCGGCAGATTTGGATTTGATCTTATTGTTCAGAAGCTTTGACAGCTTGAAGCCGATGATCCTGTCCAGGATCCTTCTGGTTTCCTGTGAATGGACCAGATCCATATCGATCTTTCTCGGTGCCTGGAATGCTTCGATGACAGCGTTCTTCGTGATCTCATGAAATGTAACTCTGTCTTCGCTGTCTTCCGGCAGACCGAGTTCCTGTGCCAGATGCCATGAAATTGCTTCTCCTTCCCGGTCAGGGTCGGTTGCGAGATAGACATGGTCTGCCTTCTTTGCCTTGCTCTGAAGATCCTTCACGACATCTTTTTTGTCTTTTGAAATCTCATAGACAGGCGAAAAATCGTTTTCGATATCCACGCCGAGACCTTCTTTTCCGCGGATCGCAAGATCACGGATATGGCCTTTGCTGGAAACGACAGTGTAGTTTTTTCCTAAATATTTACCAATCGTTTTTGACTTTGACGGTGACTCAACGATGACAAGATTCTTCATTATATAACTCCTTAATAATGTTTCCGTGAACGTATTTAACATTATATTAAAATAAATAAACTTTCAATAGCGGCAGAAAAACCTTCCTTCTTTCAGCTGGCAGAGATCATACAGTATATATGCACCTTCACCGATCAGCTTGTCGCAGCCGGAGCCGCCAGGTTCCCCGATGCGGTACGGGACGCACCAGATATCTTTGGAAAGCGCAATCGCCTCGTTGACGGTATGCATCGTTCCGCTTGCAATTTCAGCCTGCGTGACGATCAGCGCGTTTCCCAGGGCTGCGAGAAGACGGTTGCGCCAGGGAAAGTGATATTTCTCTACACCGATACCGTCCGGATATTCACTGAGGATGAGATGATTCCTGCGCATCTCTTCATACAGCGGTTCGTTGCATTTGGGATAATGCGTATCCAGACCGCTGCCGATCACGCCGATCGTATAACCGCCGTTCATGGCTGTCCGGTGTGCTTCCGCATCTGCCCCTTTTGCGAGACCTGACACGATCACATAGCGGTCACGCAGTATTTCAGAAACCGCCCGGGTCATCTCCCGTCCGTATTCTGTCAGTTCACGGGAACCAACGACCGTGATCTTTTCTTTCCGCAGGAGGGCAATATTGCCTTCATAAAAAAGCACCCACGGCGGATAGCGCAGTTTTCTGAAACATTCCGGATAGTTCTGATCCAGGATCGTAATATACTTCCTTCTGATCTCTGATTCCTCCGGCCGGTTTCCTTCCCGTATCGCTTTTGCAGTCCTGACCCAGTCGCCGCCGCACCGGACGGCATAGAGGGCAAGCAGTTCCCTTTCCGTCATAAAAATCATCCTCCGAATATGTTATTCGCAAAGATGATCTTTTATCACAGATCCAGTTTTTCCTGGT
>CADBPK010000306.1 GCA_902796465.1 uncultured Erysipelotrichaceae bacterium
ACTTCTGCCGTTGACCATTGCACCGAGGAATGTACTTGCCCAGAGGTCGCCTGTACCGTGGAAATGCTGGATCTCTTCTTTTGTTTCGTAGTAATAATATGTATCGTTGCCGCTGTCATATGCATAAGCGCCGAGACAATTTTTATTCAGGGAGATACCTGTGAGGATCGCGGTTTTTGTGCCGAGGTCGGTCAGTTTCTTCAGAACATCGCGGACATACGCTTCGTCATAGTTGTCACCGACATACGGAATACCCAGCAGGAAGCTTGCTTCTGTCAGGTTCGGGCAGATGATGTCTGCCTTTGCACAGAGCTTTGCCATTTCAGCAGGGAATTCTTCCGGGAAGCCGACATACATTTTTCCGTTGTCTGCCATACACGGATCAACGAGTTTGAACTGTGTGGGGAAAGCGTCGAATAAGCGCGATGCCAGATCGAGCTGACGCAGGGAACCCAGATAACCTGTATACAGTGCTTCAAATGAAAAGCCTTCTTTTTTCCAGTGTGAAATGATCGGATCGATCTCATCCGTCAGATCATGAAATGTGAAATTCTGAAACATGGTGTGGGTGGAAAGAACAGCAGTCGGGATCACTGCAGCTTCAATTCCCATGGCAGATATGACCGGCAGAGCAACTGTGAGGGAGCATTTGCCGACACAGGAAATATCCTGCATTGTTGCAATTCGTTTCATAAATCACCTCCGATTTAGTGACAATAATACAGCAAACAGGGCGGGGTTGCAACAGAAAGGTATACCGTAATGACCGCCCGGAAGGAAAATAATCGCTTTGTATCCGCATGTGACATGCAATCTCATGTATAATAATAGACTGAAAGAAGGTTTCAATATGGATTTTCAGGGAAAAAGAATACTGGTAATCGGTCTGGCCAGAAGCGGTATGGCAGCGATCCGTCTGCTCGTGAAGCTCGGTGCCGATCAGATCACCGTTACAGAGAAAAAAGAAATAAAAAATAAAGATGAACTGACAGCGCTCGGTGTCACATGTGTGCCTCAGACTGATGAAGTCTTTGCAGAACAATATGATCTTGTCATCAAGAATCCGGGTGTTCCGCCGGTCAGTCCGTTCATCGTGGATATGAAGAAACGCGGCATTCCTGTCATTACAGAAATCGAACTGGCGTACCAGGTCAGCCGTCCCCAGCATTATGCGGCTATTACAGGAACAAACGGAAAGACCACGACAACAACACTTGTCTATGAATTTCTGAAGAAGGCATACGGGGACAAGGCACATGTTGGCGGCAATATCGGAACACCGCTGTGTGAACTTGTACTCGAGCATAATCTCCTGGAAGAAGAGGGACATTATATTTCCCTTGAGATCAGTAATGCCCAGCTGGCAGATATCATTACATTCCGTCCGGAGACTGCTGCGATCATGAATCTGACGCCTGATCATATCGATTTCATGGGCGGCCTGGATGCATATTACAGATCCAAGACCAGGGTTTATGAAAATATGAAGAGTGATGACACTTTCGTCCTGAATGCGGATGATCCGGTCCTGAAAGAATACACGGATAAATACCCGGTTCCATGTGACTGCATGACGATGTCGCTTGAGAAATGTGACACAGATGCTTATATGAAAGATGGTTATATGTTTATCAATGGGGAACAACTCCTTGATGTTTCCCGTGTCTGTGTTCCCGGAAAGCACAATCTGCAGAATATCCTGATCGCTGCGTGCCTGGCGCACAGACTTGGTGTCAGCGCTGAGGATATCCGAGAAGTTGTCTATGCGTTTAAGGGCGTCGAACACCGGATCGAATTCGTCCGCGAGATCAACGGCGTAAAATACTACAACGATTCCAAGGGCACGAATACCGACGCAACGATCACCGCGCTGAAATCATTTGACAAGGGTGTGATCCTGCTTGTCGGCGGATTTGAAAAAGGATTGTCCATGGATGAGATGAAAAAGCATCTCGGATGCGTTAAAAACGTGATCGGCTTCGGCGCATCCGGCCGGCGGATCTCCACAGATCTTGTCGGGGAGGAAGCCATCGTGGTTGAAAATCTGGAAGAAGCTGTAGCGAAAGCGGCCGGTCTGGCTGAAAGCGGGGATATCGTCCTGCTTTCACCGACGACTTCCTCATTTGACCAGTACTCCTGCTTTGAGGAGAGGGGAGAACACTTTAAAAGGATCGTTAATGCATTATGAAAAATGAAAGCAGCTATATCGGTATCTTTGATTCGGGAATCGGCGGACTGACCGTAGCCAGAAGCGTTTTCCGTCTGATGCCGAATGAAAACATTATCTATTTTGGGGATACGGCACATCTTCCTTACGGTACAAAATCGGACAAACAGATCCGTGAGTACGCTGTCAATGATGTGACATTCCTGCAGAATTTTGATATCAAGGCACTTGTGATCGCATGCAATACTGCCGATTCGGTCGCAAGGGAAACGCTGGAAGAGAAGTTCCATCTGCCTATTTTCGGCGTGATCGAACCGGCTTCCCAAAGAGCCGCAAAGATTACCAGAAACGGAAGGATCGGGATCATGGCTACCAAAGCGACAGTCAATTCACGTGCCTATGACAGGATGATCCGCAAATACAATCCGGACGCGCAGATCTTTTCTCTGGCATGTCCTCTGCTTGTTCCGTTAGTGGAAAACGGCAGATATCAGAAAGATGATCCGGTCGTGAAACTGGTGCTGTCTGAATATCTTGAAGAACTGAAAAAAGAAGATGTGGATACCATTGTTCTCGGCTGTACGCATTATCCGCTTCTTGAGGAAGCTGTCCGCTCACTGGTGCCGGAACTGTCGGTCATCAGTTCTTCCGAGGCGGCTGCACGTTCCCTGAAAGCGGGACTGGAAGCAGAAGGTCTGCTGAAAGAGACTAGCGGCAGTATCCGCAGATATTACGTAAGCGACGACGCAGAACACTTCAGGGAAAACGCCCTGATCTTCGTGGGCGATCAACTTGGCGGAGAGGTAGAACAGGTTACGGTGTAAATGACTGAAATCACGCAGAAGAAATCAGAAAAAATGGATATCGTGAACGGACCGCTGATTCGGAATATGCTTTATTTCGTATGGCCGATCATGATCGCCAATATTCTGCAGATCACATTTCACATGGCTGATACGATTGTTATAGGGAGATTTGCAAGCCAGCAGGGACTGGCAGCTGTCGGGACTTCCGGCCCCGTAACAATCTTTTTTATGTGGGGACTCAACGGTCTGTCTGTCGGAGCAAATGTACTTATATCACAGCTCATCGGGGAAAAAGCTGATGAAAAGGTCAGGAATGCGGTGTTCTCCGCAGTCATGATCGGAATGCTCTTCGGAACAGCCATTAGCCTGTTCGGGTTCTTTGCGGCCGGTTTCCTGATGAAAATGATTTCCGTTCCGGCAGATATCATGCATGATGCAGTACTGTATCTGCGGCTGTATTTTCTGACCGGCACCGCTATCGGAGTCTATGATTTCTGTGCTGCCGTCCTGCGCGCGGACGGGGATACGAAGCATCCGACGCTTTATCTGTCGATAGCGGGTGCACTGAATGTTCTTCTGAATCTTCTCTTTGTCATTGTGTTTCACATGGGCGTAGCCGGTGTCGCTCTGGCAACGATTATTTCACAGTATTTTTCCGTTTTTCTTATCATGCGTCGATTGCTCAGTGAGAACAGTATCATACGTCTGGATCTCAGCCGCCGTCTGGATCTGAATCTTGCCGGGAAAATGCTGCGGTTCGGCATTCCTTCCGCACTGCAGAATCAGCTGTTTGCTTTCAGCAACATGGTTGTCCAGTCCAATATCAATACATTCGGTACAATATTTGTTGCCGCGAATACGGCTGCCAACGCAGTCGAGGAATATGTCTATGTATTCGTAGATGCCTTTCCGCAGGCATCGATTACATTCACATCCCAGATGTTCGGGGCAGGTGAACATGAACGGATCCGGAAAACGACCATAACTGCATTCTTTCTATGCGGCATCGGGGCATTTCTGCTCGGATGCCTGATCCTGATTTTTGGGAAAGAACTGCTCGGCTTTTTCACAAATGATCCGGAAGTCATTTCAACCGGCATGATCCGTCTTCGCTGGGTGACATTCTTCCTGTTTATCAACGGACTGCTCGACGTCATTGTGGGAAGTATCCGCGGCATGGGCTATGCGGTTCTTCCGACTGTTGTTACACTGCTGGGTGTATGCGGATTCCGTATTCTCTACCTGTTTACGGTATTCCGCAGATTTCCGGCACCGCAGGTCCTTTACAGCTGTTTCCCGCTGAGCTGGATCCTGACACTGGCAATTCAGTCTATACTCTGGCTCAGGGTATATAAAAAGACCGGAAAGGAGGGGAGTGCATGAATGATTTCTCAAAAGGCAGCGTATGGAAGATCATTATGATCCAGTCCGTACCCCTGATGCTTGCCCAGCTGGTGCATCTTCTGTACAACGTGGTCGACCGTATTTACATCGGTCATCTGCCGGGAATCGGTTCCATTGCCCTTACCGGCATCGGTCTCTGTTTCCCGCTGACGACTCTTACGGCGGCGTTTACCAATTTATTCGCGACCGGCGGAGCCCCGCTGTTTGCTATTGCCCGCGGGGCAGGAGACGAAAAAAGGGCGGAAAAGATCCTGGGACAGGTTACAGGGATGCTGATGATCACGGCAGTGATCCTGTTCTGCTTCAGCTGGATATACAGAAAAGGCATTCTGTACCTCTTCGGGGCAAGTGATGTTTCCTATGTCTATGCGGATCAGTATCTGAAGATCTATCTTCTCGGAACTGTGTTCTCCATGCTGTCGGTAGGACTCAACGGATTCATCAATGCCTCCGGTTATCCCAAGGCCGGAATGATGACTATTGTAATCGGGGCATTTCTGAATCTGATTCTGGATCCTGTTTTCATCTACGTCTTCAAAATGGGAGTCGCCGGCGCCGCAGCCGCAACTGTCCTGTCGCAGATGGTATCTGCTTTCTGGGCCGTTTCGTTCTTCCTGCGTGCGGATTCCCCGTATCATATCAGGAAAGAATGGATGGTACCGCAGTTTGCAGTCCTGAAGGAAATCATCCCGCTGGGATTTGCCGGATTTATCATGCAGGGGACCAATACCCTCGTCAACGTGGTATGCAATGTCATGCTGCGGCAGTATGGCGGCGACCTGTATGTCGGCATTATGACAGTATTGAATTCTATCAGGGAAATACTCTCACTGCCTGCCCAGAGTATCAGCCAGGGCGCACAGCCGGTGCTCAGCTATAATTTCGGCGCAAAGAAATATTCCCGTATCAAAAGCGGAATCCGGTTCTCAACCTGGAGTATGATCGTTTATACGCTCGCGGCATGGCTGGCGGTATTTATCTTCCCGCAGGCCATGATGTCGATATTCACAAATGATGCGGAAATGATCCGGGCAGGAACGGAATCCCTCAGATTATACTTCTTTGGTTTTGCGTTTATGGCATTCCAGAGCGGCGGACAGTCCGTATTTACTGCCCTGCGCTGTACGAAGAGGGCGATCTTCTTCTCGCTTCTGCGCAAGGTAGTGATCGTTGCCCCGCTGACAGTGCTTCTGCCGGCGATGGGTTTCGGGGTAAAAGGTGTATTCCTGGCTGAGCCTGTTTCCAATGTTTTAGGCGGACTGGCGTGCTTTATCGCAATGTATTTTACAGTTTACAGAAAGCTTCCCGCAGATGATATGGAAGCTGTCATATAAGGAGGACCTATGAAAAGAATGATTATGACTGCCGCATGTGCACTCCTGCTGGCACTGAGTGCGTGCTCAGGCACGGGAAGTGCTGCCCCCGAAAAAAAAGAACCGGCCGAGCCGGAAACGATACATCATGCTGAGATCGTGATCAGGGATTACGGCACAGTCACCGTAGAACTGGACGGTCCGACCGCCCCTGTGACAGTCAGGAATTTTATCAGGCTGGCTGAGGAAGGTTTTTATGATGGTCTTACGTTCCACAGGATCATAGACGGATTCATGATCCAGGGCGGAAAGCCTGATACTGTTGAAAAGATGGATATGTGTGAAACGATCACCGGTGAATTCACTGCCAACGGCTGGGAGAATACGCTCCTGCATGTTCCGGGGACGATCTCCATGGCACGGGCAGAGGATTATAACTCCGCCAGTTCCCAGTTCTTCATCATGGTCGGTGAAGCACCCCATCTGGATGGATATTACGCCGCGTTCGGACATGTTACGGACGGACTGGATATCGTGCAGAAGATCGCTTCCGATGCCAGACCGACCGATAATAATGGAACTATACCGGCAGATGAACAGCCGGTGATTGAAACAGTAAAAATAATCGATTAGGCAAATATCTGGATGATCATCCCGGCCGCAAGGGAAACGGCGATGAGAAATCCGGATATTTTCAAATTTGTCTTCCAGTCAGGATTGACCCGGAAAAGGACAAGCAGACCGATACCCGCATTTGCGAGAAGACCCGCACATACCGCCCCGAAAGGAATGACATTTTCCAGATAAAGGGTCGTCAGGGTAATGGAAGAAGCACAGTTCGGAATGATTCCGATCAGGGTGCATAACAGAAGTGATTTGTTCGGATAATGGATGACCAGGTTCCGGATCGAATCCATACCTGCCAGTTCAATGATGCCGTTGAGGATCAATGTGATGACAAACAGCCAGGCAGTGATGGTGACGGTATGTTTCAGGGCAGAATGCAGAATGCCTTGTTCACGTTCACAGTGTTCCCTTTCACAGAAGGAATCGATATCCCGCTTTTTCTTCGGGACCAGGAAATATACAAGATACCCGGCAAGACATGCCGTGATGAGTTTGACACAGAGGATCGGAAGAATCTTTGACCATGGCGCATGGCTTGAAAGCATGATCGGCAGCA
>CADBPK010000307.1 GCA_902796465.1 uncultured Erysipelotrichaceae bacterium
TATGAATTCATTGCCTTCTTTTCTTTTAAGACCCCAAATTTGTCCCCGGGTCAGATTGAGCTTTCCCCAGGTTTATTTGGTAACCCAAAGGATTCTGTCTTTTCTTTGTCTTTCATGAACCAGCGGTGACTGCAGTGCCGGTGGAATTCAGAAGAACCTTTCAAACTTCATTTTCCTGCCTGTACTGGTGACCGCTCAATACAGGGTCAATCATCATCGTCATCGTCCTCATCGTCATTGTAGTCATCGTCCTCATCGTGATCGTCATGATCATATTTTTCTTTCCGGTCATCATCGTAATGTTTTTCGGCCTGCTCATCAGGATCTATGATTTCTTTCTCATATTTCAGGATCGAGCCGGTTTTGGCATCCACTTCATAATCATATTCATTTTCTCCGGAGATAAATTCCATTTCATATTTCAGAACGCCTCTCTCATATTCAAGTTCTGTTTTGAAGTTTTTGATCTGGCTGTCTGTCAGACCCGCATGTTTCAGAGCTGCCTGTTTTGCTGTTTCAGAAGGAATGATGCCGTCGACAGCAGGTTTCGATGTTTCGAAGGAATCCGTTTTGGATTTTTCTTTTTCGTGGCGAACTATACTTCCGCTGACGGCATCAACTGTATAATCATATTCATATCCGTCAAAGCGGAATTCCACTTCGTAGACCATGCGCGAACCATCATATTCGATTTCAGCTTCATCTATAAAAGCTTTTGACTGATCGATACCGGCATGATCCAGAGCTGCCTGTATAGCTTCGTTTATACCGATGTAGCTTTGGTCGCTTGGCTCACCGTTTCTGTTCACGGATACTTCTTCTGTTTTTTTGTTCAGCAGATTCAGTTCGTGAATCGTCAGACCGGCCAGCTCACGATACGTGTATTTTCCTGAAGTATCTGCCAGTTCTATGATCAGCTGTGCTTTGCCTAACGAAATTCCATATTCATCTGCGAGGGACTTAATCTTGTTGTCCACATTGACTTGCTGGGAAAGAACCGAACCGTTGTCCAGAAGATAAGATATTTCCTCCAGAAGTTCCTTTTCCAGATGCTTTCCGCTTTCGCTGTCAGTATCTGCGATAGATACCAGAATGGAATTGTTATCTGCATTGATATAACCATTGCGGACCAGGGAGCCGATCAGTGCATTGACTGTTACCTTAAGACTTGATCCTTTAAAATCCATTCCGTCGATTATTTTTTCGGCATCTTCATTCAGCGCATGAACTGCGAGCACCTGTTCATTTTTGTTGATGGAGACCTTTATGCTGGGATTGACATCCAGATAGATTGTTGCAAAGGATCTTGCATTGTTCTGATAAGTGCTGATTCCGAAGAATATGATCAGCAGGCAGACAATGGCAAATACCGGTATCATGATACGGGGATGCTTTTTTCCGTGTGCAGTACCGGCAAGATACCACTCATCGCCTTTCGCAGTTTCTGCGGGCGTATCTGATAAATCCTGCCGGTCAACAGACAGGTGATTATAGCCGTCTGCCAGTAAATGATTTACTTTATTTTTTGTCAACATATTACAGCTTTCCTTCCAGTTCTTTCCTGAGCTTTGATAATCCCCGGTGATACTTTGAGAGTACTGTCGGCAGCGGCAGTTCCATGATTCCTGCTATATCCCTGAATTTCATATCTGAAACAGCATGCAGGAGAATGATCTGATGATCCTGATCACTGAGTATTCTGAAAGCTGTTTCCAGAGTCAGTTTTAAGGAAGTATCAGTATTGGGTTCAAAAACAAGCTGACTGCCAATATCTTCAAGGGGGATCTGTGATGATCTCTGCTTTTGTCTGAATTTCATCCTGCAGAGATTCCTGGCAATTGTAAAGATCCATGCCTTTCCTTTGCCGTTGGGTGTATATGTATGCGCTGCCGCCCGGATCTTCAGAAAACAGTCCTGCATTACATCTTCAGCGTCTTCTTTGTTTTTCAGGACAGACAATGCATATGCATAAACCGGACGGTACAGACGGGAATACAGGCAATTAAAAGCTTCTCTGTCATTCAGAGCGATTCTTTGTATTAAAATATCTTCATTCATTTTCAGATTATTTTTTTCCTCAGACATATAACGTCCTCACTGTATGTCGTTCTGATATATATTCTATCTTAAGTATGCATTCTTTTACTTCTGCTTTCATACTGTCTGTCGTTCCGGTGCAGACAGAATCCATGAATTCTTTTCAGCTGAGACCGGACTGTCCGTCTTCATAAATACAATGCACAGTCATTCTGATTTATTTCAAAAAAAAAGAAAAATCAGCTGCCGGGTCTCACAATGCTGAAAAACAGCATCACCGGACTATGTCAGTATGCTCACATATGGGCTTTTTTGCGGAATTCGGAAAGGAATACACCGGCTATGATCACTGCTGTTCCCAGGAGATGCCGTATGGTAATGGTCTCCTTCAGGATCAGGGCGGATAATATTACTCCCGCTATGGGCATCAGATTCATCATGGCAGCAGCGGCTGCAGGATTGGTGCCGCGCAGTCCGTAATTATACAGAAGCAGGGCGCCGAGCATACAGCATAAAGCCAGATAAAGCACGGCGAGAACGGCGGAAAATGTTATCGGTCCGATATGGATATGTTCAAAAAACAGCATGGGAACGAAACACGCAGTGCCGATCAGGATCTGCAGATAAGTGACACTGAATGTATCGCAGTCCCTTGAGATCCGGCCAGTCGTGTAATTATATAGCGCCCAGAGAAACCCGTTGCCGATCAGGATGAGGTTTCCGATCAGGGAGCTGCTTTCGGAAGAAGGATTTACCGTCAGGATCAGTACGCCGATGCACGCCATCAGGATGCCTGCGAACTGGTTTCCGGAAGGTCGGAAATGATAGAAGACCATGCCGGTCAGGATCGTGATGACCGGATAGGAAGCGGAAATGACACTGGCATCCGCTGCCGAAGTCATATTGACGGCAATGTTTTCCAAGGCATAGTACATCGATGTGCCGAGAATGGCTGCAGGAAGGATCTTTTTCATGTCTTCCGCACCGGGATACCGGAAGCTTTCCCGTTTCAGGCGCATCAGGATCAGTGCGGCGGAAGATATGGCAAAACGGATCAGGCAGAGGAACAGCGGCGAAAATGTCTGCAGGGCGATCTTATCGGCAATGAAAGAAGATCCCCAGAGGCAGACAGCGGTGGTCAGGGCAAGGTAGTGTTTCCATGTACGGTTCATGTGCTTAATTGTATTACAAAAAGAAATCCGGTTACAGAACCGGATTACAGAAGATGCATATTGTTTTCTTCGCAGATATCGATCATTTCCTGCGGCCAGATGGAAGCCTGAACTTCGCCGATATGCGCTTTGTTCAGCAGCAGCATGCACAGTCTGGACTGACCGATGCCGCCGCCGATCGTATACGGCAGCTGTTTTCTCTGGATCATCTGGTGATAGGGAAGTGTCAGTCTTCCTTCGCAGTGTGCTGCGACACACTGGTCGACGATGGAATTTTCATCCACACGGATGCCCATGGATGAGATCTCCAGCGCTTTCTGCAGGGAAGGCAGCCAGAACAGAAGGTCGCCGTTCAGGTTCCAGTCGTCATAGTCCGGCGCACGGCCGTCATGGGATCTGCCGCTGCGGGTCAGCGGATATCCGATCTTCTTGATAAAGACGCATTTTTTGTCCTTGACGATGGCATCTTCCCTCTGTTTGATCGTGAGGTCCGGATACATGTCTTCCAGTTCCTGCGCGCTGATGAAGAATACATCATCCGCAAGATGACAGACCGCTTCCGGATATTTGTACCAGACTTCATGCTCCATATGCTTGATGACCTTGAAGATCTCGCGTACAGTCGCTTCCAGTGTTTCTTCGTTTCTCTCATTGCGGGAAATGACCTTTTCCCAGTCCCACTGGTCGACATAAACGGAATGCAGGTTGTCGAGAAGTTCATCGCGGCGGATGGCATTCATGTTGGTATACAGGCCTTCATGCATGCGAAAGCCGTATTTTTTCAGGGCATAGCGCTTCCACTTGGCCAGTGACTGGACAACTTCGATCTTTTCACCGGACATTTCCTGAATATCGAATGTGACAGGTCTTTCAATGCCGTTCAGGTTATCATTCAGACCGGAGCTCTTGGATACAAACAGAGGCGCACTGATTCTTGTGAGCTTCAGTTCCTTACCAAGTTCCTTCTGAAATGTGTCACGGATGTATTTGATTGCTTCCTGTGTTCGTCTGACGTTCAGTACGGGGTCATAACGTTTCGGTACTTGTACGTTCATATATTCAGCCTCCCTGGTTTATAATAAAAAGTATTCTAACACAATTGCCCGATATACCGTTAATAAAATTCAAAGAAATATACGCGGGCGAAAAGGAGCCTGTATGAAAACACCTCTGATCTATCAGATGACTGCCTATGACTGTGGTCCGACCAGCGTGATCAACGCGTTCCGCCAGCTGTTTGACCGGAAGGAACTGCCGCCGGATCTTCTGAAGATGATCTGGAATGCATGCCTGGATGAATATGAGGAAGGAAAAGCGTTCCGCGGCGGCACCAGCATGCATGCCTTCCGCTTCCTGCATGAACAGATCACTGCCTATGCCCCGCTGCTTGATTTTCCGGCTGAAACAGCGTTTTTATGCCGGGAGGAAGTACATTTGAAAGAAGGTTCCCCGCTGGTTCAATGGGTGCAGGAAGGCGGCGCTGCCGTTGTCCGGATCCGGCTGAGCGGCGGGCATTATGTGCTGGTCACGGGCATTGATGATGAAAAGGTATACCTGTTTGACCCGTATATGGAAAATCTTTTCCCGGTCAAAGGGGTGGAATTCCATATGGAAAACAGCCGGGATTACAATGTTATCGTGGACAGGGAACGGTTTGATTCCTATGAAGAGAAAGCATTCATGATGGCGGAAACAGAACTGCGGACCGCATTCCTGCTCCGCCGGAAAGAAACGGAAAAGTGACAGAAAAAACGTATGCCCGGTATGCAGGCATACGTTTTCATATGTTCATTTCCTACAATTCCTGCGGCGGGTATTCTGTCACGCCGTCCAGCAGTTTCCGGATGGACTCCTTCAGATCATCCCGGACTTCCGTCTGATACGCTTGTTCAAGACGCTGATACAGGGAAGGTGATAATTCCCGCAGCGGCATCTGTTTCTGATGGACCCATGCTTTCAGTGTCCGCAGGGTCAGGGAACGGTTGCGGACCGTGACAGCAGAGATGGTATGCATCAGGTAATCTTCACCGGCAAGCGGTCTGGAACGGAGTTCCTGCAGGAGAAAGTCAAGCTGGCTGTTCTGTTTGAACGCTTCCCCGAGACCGATCTCGTCCTGCGGATCCGCTTTGATGGATGCCGGCGGTATGTTTTGCCGGTATATTTCCAGCACCCGGTCCAGATATGCCGGATCCTCCGTTAGATACCGGCAGGCTGTATAATATCTGTCAAAATCATTCTGCAGCGCCGCAAGCAGATGATCCTTATAAGGTATGTCCAGTACTTTGGCAAGTTCCAGACTTTCCGCGGCAGGGAGGGCTGACATTATGGTATCGGTGCAGGATGGTGAATGCAGGATTTTTTCAGCCGCTGCTTTCACTTCTGCATGGACTTCGCTCTTCTTTGCATAGTTCAGGATCTCCAGGATGGTTTCATAGTCAGAAAGATCAGGAGATATGTGATCCGTCTGGGAAAGATACTGCAGGAGGATCTCATCCGCGTTTTCAAAAGCGGAAATGCCCTGTACAGGTCCCTCGTCCAGAAGACCGCTGATAATTTCGCTGACGGCGGAGAACTCCTTTTTGGTGAGTGTTCCGGCAAGAAGCTCCAAAGCGCCGGATTTCTCCATAACTGTACGTGCGGAATAAGCAGGTACGACATCGTTTTTAATACCCTCATACAGCAGCCAGTCCCGGATCTCCTGTGATTCCGGTTTCAGTTGTTCAATGGCATGGATGCGGCCCCA
>CADBPK010000308.1 GCA_902796465.1 uncultured Erysipelotrichaceae bacterium
CGCGAAATGGCGGAAAAGGGCAAACCGCTGCTGGGGATCTGTCTCGGTATGCAGATGCTGTATGAAGAAAGCGAAGAAAACGGATATACCGAAGGCTTCGGTTTTCTGCAGGGAAAGATCCGGCTCATGCAGACGGATCTGCCGGTCCCGCAGATCGGATGGAATGATCTGGAATGGCAGACTGACCATCCCCTGAAGAAGATCCTTCCGGAACATGCCTGTATGTACTATGTCCATTCCTATTGCGCATCAGATATTCTGGATGAAGAATGTCCTGCGTATTCATGGTACGGGGAAGTCAAAGTCCCGGGTCTTGTGCAGAAAGGGAATGTTATGGGATGTCAGTTTCATCCTGAGAAGAGCAGCGACGACGGTTTGAAAATACTGAAGTATTTCGCGGAGGAATTCAGATGATCATTTTGCCTGCAATAGATGTGATCGGCGGTCAGCCGGTCAGACTGTACCAGGGGGATTACGGTAAGAAGGAAGTTGTCGGTACATCCATCCGGGATGTGGCTGCTTCATTTGAAGAAGCGGGAGCTTCCTATCTGCATATCGTCGATCTGGACGGGGCCAAAACAGGACGTCCGGTAAACCGCGAGGAAATATTCAGGGCAGCAAGGTCGGTCTCCATGCCGGCTGAACTGGGCGGAGGCATAAGGACGATGGATGATATTGATCAGTGTCTTTCCTCAGGAATCGACAGGGTGATCCTTGGAACAAGCGCGGTGAAAGACGAACAGCTTCTGATCGAAGCAGTCCGCAGATACGGGGAAAGAATTGCCGTAGGCATAGACTGCCTGAACGGATATGTCAAAATCGACGGATGGCTGGAAGGCAGTTCATTGTACTATACGGATTTTGCAAAACATATGGAAGAGATCGGTGTCAGAACTGTGATCGTTACGGATATTTCCAGAGACGGAACACTGACCGGACCGGCTTTTGATATGCTCGAAACGCTGCGCAAAAGCACGGGACTGCAGATCATAGCCAGCGGCGGGATCCATCATATCGATGATATCCGGCGCCTGCGCAGTATGGATCTTTACGGGGCAATTATCGGAAAGGCGCTCTATGCCGGCAGGATCGATCTGAAAGAAGCACTGAAGGTGGCTGTATGATAAAAAAACGTATTATCCCATGCCTGGATGTAAAAAACGGCAGTGTGGTAAAAGGAATTCATTTCGTGGGACTGAAGGAAGTCGGAGATCCCGTGGAACTGGCGGAAACATATAACCGTCAGGGCGCGGATGAACTGGTCTTTCTCGATATATCAGCAACACAGGAAGCGCGCAAGACCATGATTTCGATTGTTGAGAAAACAGCGGAGAAAGTATTCATTCCGTTTACGGTCGGCGGCGGGATATCCGAGACAAAGGATATCGTGGCATTGCTGCGGGCCGGGGCTGATAAGGTCAGTCTGAATTCAGCGGCGATCAAGAATCCCGGCCTGATCTCGGAAGCGGCTTCCATGTTCGGGTCACAGTGCGTGGTTCTGGCAGTGGATGGAAAACTGCGTCCGGATGGTAACGGCTGGACGGCTTATATTCACGGCGGGACGATCGATACCGGGATCGACGCGCTGGACTGGATCGAGGAAGGTGTCAGAAAAGGCGCCGGTGAGATCCTGCTTACCAGCATGGACGCAGACGGTACAAAAGCAGGCTTTGATATCCCGTTTCTCAAAGCTGTCCGCAGCAGGGTGCATGTGCCTGTCATCGCAAGCGGCGGCGGCGGAACACTGGAACATTTTGCGGAAGTGTTTCAGGAAGAAGCGGCAGATGCGGCACTGGCCGCAAGTCTGTTCCACTATGGGGAATACACAGTAAGAGATGTCAAAGAGTATCTCAGCGGGAAAGGAATACCGATGCGCTTATGATCCGTCCTGATTTTGAAAAAGGAAACGGGCTTGTTCCGTGCATCGTCCAGGATCATGAGACAAAGGAAGTTCTCATGCTGGCGTATATGAATGAAGAAGCGTTTATGAAAACGCTCGAAACCGGACGCGGCGTCTACTGGTCACGCAGCCGGCAGTCACTCTGGATCAAAGGTGAGACCAGCGGCCACTTTCAGTACGTGAAGGAAATGGATATCGACTGTGATAACGATACGATCCTGCTGAAAGTGGAACAGGTCGGCGCAGCATGCCACACAGGGCATCACAGCTGTTTTTACAGAACAATAGAAGGAGATGAAACAGATGCAGGGAATTGAAAACATGTATCAGGTCGCCATGGCCAGAAAAAAAGAGCCCATGGAAGGCAGCTATACGAACTATCTGTTTGATAAAGGCCTGGAAAAAATACTGAAAAAACTCGGGGAGGAAAATACCGAGGTGATCATTGCCGCAATGCAGGGCTCCAAAGAGGAACTGATCGGTGAGATCAATGATTATCTGTATCATCTTGTTGTACTGATGGCAGAGAAGGGAATCACCCCGGAAGAGGTCGATGCTGTTATGCTGAAAAGAGAAAGCAAAACAGGCAATCTGAAGCCTGAAAGAAAAGAGATCAAACAGCTTTGATCTCGTTTTTCTTTCATATGCATGTGTGGATTTGATATACTTTTTATGGAGATAAACTATGAAAAAGAATTACTGGAACCGCCTGGCGGAAGAAGACGGCATTACAAGAGACGAACTGTTTCTGAAGCTCCGTGATCTTTATCATGCTTATATGAAACATCTTTATAATGATCCGAAAGACGTTCCGGATTTCCGGATCCATTTTTCACTTGTCAAAAGAACACCTGACGAGGGAATCAGAAAAGGATATAAGATCGCGACCGTCAGCAGATGCTCGAATGAAGTGATTTTTACAAAAGTAGGCGACGCGGCGGAAATCGAAAATTTTGAGAATTCCTATACATGTTATCATGCCGGCTATTTCATCATGGTCGATTTCCGTGAGGACAATATTTCCCCGCTGCAGTTCATTACCGAACAATTCTGCCGGGAGCTTCTGCACCAGCTTACCGCTTACGGCATCAAACGTCTGAAGATCACGTATATGTTCGAATTGCTGATATCTTCCGGCGTAACAGAATTCTTCTATGGCTTTTACCGGCTGGATATCAATTTCATCCAGAACCTGTGTGCCCTTACATATGAAAGATCCTATGCCAACAGTAAACTTTACATACCGCGCTTCGATGTCGCCAGAGACAGAAGAACGAAGAAAAACGGTCTGGATGTTGCGTTCAGCGATCCGGTCCTGTTTGTGCCTGACAATCTCAGACAGATCAGGAAACTTCTGGAATTGTCTGATAAATCCGTTGCACTAGTCATCGGCTCAGGCAATAAAGTGATCGGATTGACCAGGGAAGAGCCTTATCCGGCAGAATGTCAGGTGCGTATGTGGGGACACATGTCCTGGACCATCACCTATGAAGGCGGGAAAAAGATTTCCTACTATAATGCCCGTTATCACATTCACGTACAAAAAACAGAATCCGGACTTCACAGGGAAATGCAGAATCTGTTCCGCGGTCTGGATGAAGAAAAGGTTCTTCGTCTGGAAACCGTTGTGCGTACAGCCGGAAGGCAGCGCCACGGAACGATCCTGATCATAGGTTCTCCCGAAGAAATCGGGCAGGAAACGCACAGGATCTGCTCGATGAAAAGCGGCACCGGGATAGCGGGGATCGATCTGTCCGGTGACGCTGAAATCATTTCATATCTCACATCGATCGACGGAGCGGTCATTATGGACACAGACTGTACCTGTGCCTGCATCGGTGCCATTCTGGACGGTGACGCAGTTACCAAGGGAAGTCTGGCCAGAGGAGCCCGATTCAATTCGACACTCAATTACATCAAGCGCAAAGCTGAACTCGGAAAAACATTCATCGGGATCGTCGTTTCTGAAGACGGTACTGTGGACGCGGTGACCAAAGATCGTGTGATCCGGCTGAATCTCGGCAATTAGGAGACAAATATGGACAAGAATATCGAAACTTCTTTTCTGCAGATCATGGAAGAGGAAATGATCCCGGCAATGGGATGCACGGAACCGATCGCGCTTGCATATGCGGCGGCTCTCGCACGTAAGGAACTCGGAGAGAAGCCCGACAGCATTACGGCAGAATGCAGCGGCAACATGATCAAGAATGTACGCTGCGTATTCATACCGAATTCCCACGGCCTGACAGGTATTGAAACAGCCTGCGCGATGGGTGCTTTCGGCGGTGACCCGCAGAAGGTCATGGAAGTGCTGGCCGGGGTATCGGAGGAAGACCTGGCACTGGCATCAAAGTTTGTGAAAGATGGAAAATGTGAAGTTGTATATCTTGAATCTGACATCCCGCTTCATTTCATCATTACGCTCCGGAACGGAGAAGACACCGTCAGCGTGGAAGTACGCCATGCGCATACGAATATCTACAAGATCACCAGAAACGGCGAGGTGGTGTTCCTGAATGACAAAGTTCTGGAAAAAGGGGAAGCGGCAGACCGCTCCGGACTGAATCTGCAGAATATCAAAACATTTGCGGATGAAGTGGATCTTGCAAAGATCGAACCTGTCATTTCACGCCTGATCCAGTGCAATATGGCGATCGCACGGGAAGGCATGAAAGGGACATACGGTATCGGGATCGGCAAGCTGATCCTGGATCAGTATGAAGATGATATCTTCCATGAAATGCGGGCATATGCTTCTGCAGCCTCGGAAGCACGTATGGGCGGTTGTGATATGCCGGTCATCATCAATTCCGGTTCCGGCAACCAGGGCATTTCCTGTTCCGTACCGCTGATCGTCTATGCGGAAAAGAAGGGAATCGGCAAAGAAACACTGTACCGTTCGCTTGTTTTCTCCGCACTCCTTACGATCTATCAGAAGGAATATATCGGAAAACTTTCCGCTTTCTGCGGGGCAATTTCCGCGACCTGTTCTTCAGGCGCTGCCCTGACGTATATGCTGGGCGGCTCCCTCGACGCGATCGCGCATACGATCGACAGCACGCTTGCCATTACACCCGGCATCATATGCGACGGAGCGAAAATTTCCTGTGCGGCCAAGATCAACAGCGGTCTTGAAGCCTCACTTCTTGCCCACCGCATGGTCATGAGCGGCAAGCATTATCTCCCGGATACGGGTATCATCCGTACGCTGACAGATGAAACGGTTTCGACAGTCGGCAATATCGGAAAAGAGGGGATGAGATATACCGATCAGGTGATCATTGCCTCGATGCTCAAGAAAAAAGAGAATTCTCAGACATGATAATTCTCTTCGATTGATTCGGCGTTTTCATCCGTAATGACAGAGGCATCATTCAGATCATACTTCAACATTCCTTCTGCTTTATCATAGCAGTCGGAAGCTGCGACAATATAATTGCAGGTATAGCTGCCGGCAAATCTTCCGGCGGCACGTATCACAATAACAGATCGGAATACAGTCTGCAGGGATGCGATGACATCCAGCATGTATTTCGATTTTTTCATGCGCTTATAGCCTGGTACGTTGATCACATACATGCCGTTTTCCCGAAGCCGGCTTTTTACTGTCCGGCATGCTTCGGCGGTGATGAGCGATACCACAGGTACGATGCCGTTATACGCATCATTGATGATGACATCATATGTTTTTTCAGTTGTTTCCAGATAATGACGGCCGTCATCGGTAACGGGAATCAGCCGCCTGTTATTCTCAAGATCAAAGTCACGGATCAGCTCGTCCAGGTAGAAATACATCTTTGCGGTCTCGTATGCCATCGGATCGATATCCACAACATCCATGCGGATATCGGGGTACCGGCTGATGACATATTTCGGATAGGAGTAGCCGGCTCCGCCGATCAGAAGAATATCATGAATGCTGTCGGAAAGATCAAAGATTACATTCATGGTCTTCATGTAGTCGAAGACCAGATCATAATGGCAGCCTTCTTCCGTATAGGCGGCGGAATGCATCACTTCGCCGTTCTCATATATTCTTGCCTGTCTGCCGTCTGCGTATTCCATTTCGTACAGACGGATCTCCTGGTCTTCCTGCGGCATAGATGTGCTCCTTTCAGCAGATATTGATTTGTTTTATTTTAACATAAAACATGCTATAATACTTTTTGTGAACAGGGGTGCTGCCATGCTGAGAAATACCCTTATCACCTGATCTAGTTAAGACTAGCGTAGGGAGTTCCGATACTCTTTGCGCCTTCGAATGGAGGTGTTTTTTATGTCTAAGAACAGTCTGACCAGAGAACTTGCCTATATGGCAATTTACATTGCTTTGTATGTTGTGCTGAAATTTGCCGGAGATCTGATCCCGATCCTGAAGATGCCGAACGGCGGATCGATCGAACTGGAACTGATCGCGGTATTTATCGCTTCATACCACCTTGGCTGGAAAGGCGGCGCATGTGTCGCTGTATTATCCTGGATCATGACGATCGTCATGGGATTCCCGATGTATTTCGTCCATCCTGTCCAGATCGCCCTGGACTATCTGCTGCCGCTGCTTGTATGCGGACTCGCATCGCTTCTGTGGCCGATGAAGGAAACCGGGAATGTCCTCTCCGTCTGCATGTCTCTTGCGACCGGGCTTCTGGCCTTTGCGGGGATCCACTACAGTTTTCCGGCATCCGTCATAAGCACAATAGCAGCCGTGCTGTTTGCGATCGGTACATTCGTGTTTACCTACTGGTATCTGAAAGAGAAGAAATCCTACGGTATTGTGCTGTCCATGCTGCTGAAGTATCTGTGCACTGTATTGTCAGGCGCATATTACTGGGCAGAAGGGACTGCGGCCGGAAGTGCGGAAGCCTGGACATTCTCACTGTCCTATAATCTCGGATACAACTTTGTCACGATGATCGTCTGCATCTTCGCAGTTCCGTTCCTGATTCAGCAGCTGAATAAAACACATACAAAGATCAATGGTTGAAAGGGATTCATAAGAATCCTTTTTTTAGCACCCAATCAAATTAACTGCTAACATGGAAAAGCCTGTAAATAAAGGGATTATGCTCTTATATAATCAATAATAAGGAATATGCTAAAACGAAAATTAGCACTTAACTATTGACAGTGCTAATTATTGCGCTATAATGATATCGTAAATAAAAAGAAAAGAGGTACACAGTATGAGATTTATTCCTGAAAGAAAAGATTTTATGGATTCACTGCTGGAAGATACCGTTAATATTCCGGCTGCACGCAGTGATCTGATGCGTACGGATATCCGCAAGACAAATGATGCATATTTCCTGGACATTGAAATGTGCGGATATGCAAAAGATGAGATTGAGATCAGCCTGTATAACGGCAATCTGACAGTACGCGGAATGCATAAGGCAGATACTCCGAAGAAAGAGGGCAGCATCGTCCGGCAGGAAAGATATCACGGAACATGTTCGAGAACCTATTATGTCGGCTCTGCATTGAGAGAAGAAGATGTTAAGGCATCTTATGAAAACGGTATTCTGACAGTTGAGATTCCGACGCCTGAAAAGCGGGAAGCGGAACAGAAAAAATATATTTCGATTGAATGAGGAGGTATAAACCATGAAATTTTCACCGGTAAACAGAACAGCTAACAGTGTATTTGATCTTTTTGATGATGTAATAAACACTCCGTTTTTTACAGCCAACCAGATGATGAAAACAGATATCCGTGAAAAAGACGGAAAGTATTACTTCGATATCGATCTTCCGGGTTATGCAAAGGAAGATATTGAGATCAGCCTGTACAACGGCAATCTTTCGATCAAAGCAGCCCACAAAACATCAAACGAAGAAAAGGATGATAAAGGAACAGTCATCCGTCAGGAAAGATATACCGGCACATGTGAAAGAAGTTTCTATGTTGGTGATGCGATCCGCGAAACCGACATCCGTGCTTCCTTTAACAACGGTATCCTGACACTTGAAATTCCGACTGCAGAACAGAAGGAAAAAGAAGAAAAGAAGTATATCGACATTCTCTGAGAGAGGATCAGACACAAGGCAGACGTCATGTTGAACGTCTGCTTTTCCTTTGGTATGATGGCAAAAAGAAAGGGGATCATCATGCCTGCTGAAAGAGTAATTGAATTGTCCGGTGCCACGAACTGCCGCAGTCTCGGAGAAATAAAAACAACGGAAGGCAAAAAGATACGGAATCATGTTCTTCTGCGCTGCTGTGAAATATCCGGCATCACAGACCGGGACTGTGAGATCCTGAAAGATCAGGAAAAACTTCTGGCCGTCATCGATCTTCGTACCCGTGCGGAGGCAGTGCAGAGGCCTGACCGTGTGATAACCGGTGTGCAGTATTATTCCATGCCTGTATTTACGGAAGCGAAAGTCGGCATCACGCATGAAGAAGAAACCAGAAAGCAGGGAACAACGCCGAGCGGAATGGAATGGCTGTACCGGATGATGGTCTGTGATGAATCATGCCGGAAAGCATTTTCCGATGTCCTTCATTTCCTGGTCGGATTTGATTACACCAAAGGTTCTGTTCTCTGGCACTGTTCCGAAGGAAAAGACAGATGCGGTCTTACGGCGGCATTTACCGAAGCACTGCTGGGCGTTTCCGAAGAAGATATCCTGGCGGATTATCTGTATACCAATATAAGAAACGGTCCGAGAAATAAAGCAGAACTGGAGAAAGCAGTCCGGAGCGGAAGGATCACAAGGAAAGAAGCCGATCAGGCATGGCTGCTGTATTCAGCCCGCAGTGAGTATCTTTTCGCGGCTCAGAAAGGCATACAGGAACTGTACGGAACCATGGATGCATTTCTGCGTGACGGTCTGATGATTACAGAAGAGGAAAAACAGATCTTCTGTAATAAAGTGCTCGGGAACAGCTGATCGTTTCCGTTGACATTCCATCTATTGAAGGATACTATTAGGACAAGTTTATAATTGGAAAGGGGTCCGTATGTTTCTGTTGTCTGTACAGAGCGGCTGCTGCCGCAAAGAATAGGAAACCGGGCTCAAGTATCAGAATTCAATCGTCGAGTCCGGTTTCAATGACCGGGCTTTTATTCAGCAGGAGGGATTTATTATGAGCAGGATCTATACTTCAGCTGCACAGCTGATCGGAAGTACACCGCTTCTGGAACTGGTCAATCTTGAGAAAAAACTGAACCTGAAAGCAAAGCTGCTTGCGAAAGTGGAACTTTTCAATCCGGCAGGATCTGTCAAAGACCGCGTGGCGGACAAAATGATCCGTGACGCCGAGGAAAGAGGCATACTGAAACCGGGAGGCATCATCATTGAACCTACCAGCGGCAATACCGGTATCGGCCTCAGCATGATCGCTGCCGCAAAAGGATACAGGATGATCGTGGTCATGCCGGATACCATGTCTGCTGAGAGAATTGCCCTGATGAAGGGTTATGGAGCGGAAGTTGTACTGTCGGACGGAAAATACGGCATGAGCGGTGCGATCCGGAAGGCAGAGGAAATCGAAAAAGAAAATCCGGGCAGTCTCATCGCCGGTCAGTTTGTCAATCCGGCAAACTGGAAGGCACATTATGAGACGACAGGTCCCGAGATCTGGCAGGATACAGACGGGAAAGCGGATGTATTCGTCGCCGGAGTCGGAACCGGCGGGACGATTACCGGAACAGGCAGATATCTGAAGGAAAAGAATCCGGGTATCCGCATTGTAGCGGTAGAGCCGGATACCAGTGCAGTCCTTTCAGGGGATCCGGCAGGTGCCCACAAGATCCAGGGCATCGGTGCGGGATTTATCCCTGAAGTGCTGGATACAGGCATTTATGACGAGATCATCCGGGTCCGGAATGAAGATGCTTTTGAGACAGGAAAGCTGCTGGCAGTAACAGAGGGACTTCTGACCGGTATTTCATCCGGTGCCGCATTATGGGCTGCTGTTAAACTTGCAGAACAGGAAGCTTATAACGGAAAGAATATCGTTGTGCTTCTTCCGGATTCCGGTGACCGGTATCTGTCCACACCGCTTTACGGGAGTGCATCATGAACCGCTATCGTCAGCTGATCC
>CADBPK010000309.1 GCA_902796465.1 uncultured Erysipelotrichaceae bacterium
CCCTCGCAAAGTCCGCCCCCAGTCTGTAATTGGCTTCAACTATCGCTTTTCATAAAGCATCTTCATTATATCTGATAATTCGAATCTTAACTTACATCTTATGATGCTTTTTCGTCATGCCTGTCGATTTGTTGTGAAAGAAAAGCCTGCAGATTACTTTCTTTATTCATCTGCAGACTTCTTCTTAACTTAATGACGTTGTCCTGCGGGAGCTTTTCTTTTTGACCGGAGGAATCTTTGTGCAGTTCATAGGAAAACGACAGATATTTTCAACAAATACAGTCAGATAAAAGTTATAATTATTTATATTCTGTCTTATAGATTTCATTCTGTTAATTTACATAGGAAAAGGGGGCAATCCTGTGATTAGAGCATTACTGTCAAAATTGTCGGAAGCGCTGAAATCGGTTCTGCCGGTATTCGGAATTGTACTGGTGCTGTCGTTTTTGCCGATGACGATGCTTACCGATGAGGAACGTATCGTATTTGAACTCTGCGCATTGTTTCTGGTGATCGGCATCGGTCTGTTCAATCTCGGCGCTGACCTGGCCATGAGCCCGATCGGCCGCCATGTCGGGGAAGGTCTGACCAAATCAGGCCGGATCCGGTTATTGTTTGCGGCCTGTCTGCTGATGGGTATTCTGATCACCGTGGCTGAGCCTGATCTTTCGGTCCTGGCCGGACAGATCAGTGAAGTGGTCGAGCCGATGGCCCTGATCATTACGGTCGGCGTCGGTGTTGGTCTGTTTCTGGTACTGGCTGTGCTGCGCATTGTAACAAGGACAGATCTGACAGCAATGCTGCTGTTCTTTTATATGCTGCTGTTTGCATTTGCGTCACTGATGATCGCACAGGGCGGCAAATCATACCTGCCGCTGGCATTTGACTCGGGCGGTGTCACCACCGGACCGATCACTGTCCCGTTTATCATGGCACTGGGTGTCGGTATTGCCCAGACCATCGGCGGCCGCAATGCCGGCCAGAATTCCTTCGGCCTGATCGCACTGTGTTCGGTCGGTCCTGTGCTGGCTGTGCTGATCCTGAGCCTGTCGGCATCCGGTACGATCCATTTCCCGCTGCCGGATTATTCGATGGCTGCGGGGCTGGGAGCCGGTTTCTGGCATCTGCTTGGGGAAACCAGCTGGGATGTAGCGAAATCGCTGATGCTGATGGTCGGTTTCTTCGGGATCCTGCAGAAGTTCGTTCTCCATCTGCCGAAGCAGAAAGTCATTCAGATTCTCTTCGGCATCGTGTTTGCCTTTGCCGGACTTGTGATCTTCCTGATGGCAGTTACGATCGGCTTCATGCCGGTCGGATACAAGCTCGGCAGTCAGATGGCTTCCGGCAATCCGTATGTACTGATCGGATTTGCTTTTGTCATCGGTATGGTCGTCGTTCTGGCAGAGCCTGCTGTACATGTCCTGAACAGGCAGGTTGAAGATATATCCAACGGCGCAGTCACCCGGAAAAAGATGATGATCGCATTATCAGTCGGTGTCGGTGTTTCGATCGGATTGTCGGTCCTCCGCATGGTGCTGGGATTCTCGCTGTTGTATTACCTGATTCCCGGGTATCTGATTTCCCTCGGTCTTTCATTCTTTGTGCCGAAGCTCTACACAGCGATTGCGTTTGACTCGGGAGGTGTTGCCAGCGGTCCGCTGACCAGCAGCTTCATCCTGCCGATGATGATCGGTGCCTGTGTAGCGATGCGCGGAGCTGATTATATAATGGACTTTGCATTCGGCGTTGTGGCAATGGTTGCCATGACACCGCTGATCACGATCCAGTGTCTCGGCTTCAGCAGCATCGTTTCCGATTTCCTGAGGGAAAAGAGATCCGTGCAGGAGATCCTGTCTGCGGATGACGAACAGATCATTTACTTTGAGTAGGGAGGTTGCAGTCCGATGGATGAGAAAAAAAATAACGCAGCCGGTAATCTGGCACCGGATAAACTGATGATGCTGATAACTGTCGTGCGGAAGGGCAAGGGAACATTCTTCTGCGACTTCCTCAAGACATACGATGCCAACCTGCAGGTGGCTGTCGTCGGCACGGGAACAGCTGAAACAAACCTCGTGGAATTCCTCGGCCTCAAGGACAACAGGAGGAGTATTATCTTCAGCATTGTCCGGGAAGAACGGCTCAGCGAGATCATGGAAGCCCTGGAAGAGCGGTTCCATACAGTGAATAACGATACAGGCATCTCATTTGCCGTGCCGCTGTCGAGCGTCATCGGCAAACTGAGTTACGGATTCTTAAGCAATGATCAAAGGATGGTGAAGAAAAATGGCTGATACAAAATACGAAGCGGTCTTCTGTGTAGTCAACGCAGGATTCTCTGACAATGTCATGTTCGCAGCCCGTAAAGCAGGCGCTGCCGGCGGCACGATCATCAAGGGAAGGGGCACGACCTCGACCCAGGCGGAAGAGATGTTCAATATCACGATCCAGCCGGAAAAGGAAATCGTAATCATCCTTGTGCCGGCGGAAGCCAAGGACGATGTGCTGCATATGCTGTATTCCAAAGCAGGTCTGGAAAGCGAAGCCAACGGCATCGCATTCTCCGTCCCGGTCACAAAGGCAGTCGGTCTCTCCGGTTTTGCCAAAAAAGAGCAGTAAAGAAGTCCCGTCAGTGTGATTTTGACCTTCAGGGAATTACATATGAAAACAGGACCGGCATGCCGGTCCTTTCTCATTGGTTTGCCTGTGGATACTCACGATGATTTTTGATATAATCTTTTGGTAATTATGGAAGATTTCAAAGTTTCGATCGACAAGTTTGACGGGCCGCTGGATCTTATGCTGCACCTGATCCGGGAAAACAAGCTGGATCTGATGGATCTTGATGTCAGTGAGCTGACTGCCCAGTATATAGCCTATCTCAACAGCATGGAGACCCTGCATCTCGAGATTGCGAGTGAATACATGGTGGAGCTCGCAACGCTCATCGAGTACAAGAGCAGGAAGATGCTGCCGGCAGATCCGGGCGCACTGGAAGGTACGGATGAGGACATCAAGAGCAACCTTGTAAAGCGCCTGCTGGAATACCAGCAGTTCAAGGAGATCAGCCGTGACCTGGGTGCCATGTTTGAAGGACGGCAGAAGCTGATGACCAGGCCGCTCAGTTCGGAAGCGGAGCAGTGGATGAAGCAGACGGAGGAATTGCCGTACAAGGGCAATCCGTATGATCTGATGAAGGCGATGCGGAGATGTCTGATGCGCATGCAGCTGACAAGGCCGATCGAGACGAAGTATACGGCGCGTGAGATCTCCATGGAGGACAGGGAACTCCAGATACGTGCAAGGCTGACAGAGCTGCCGGACACGTTCCGGTTTGAAGCGCTTCTGGAAGACTGTCATGACGTGCCGATGTTTATTGCGACTTTCCTTGCAGTGCTGGATCTTGCCAGACTGCACAGGCTGTATTTTACCGTGGATGAGGAAGATGTCATCTGGTTTTCGAAGGGAGAACAGGACGCATGAGTGAAAATGAATTACTGGATGATGCCATGATCCTGGATGAGGATTATGATGATGAAGAGACGCTTCCGTCAGAAGCGGAAGAGGAGAATCCGGAAGAAGATCCCGCTGTCCGTACGGAACGGCTGGCCGCTCTCGAAGCTCTGCTGTTCCTGACCGGGGACGACGGTCTTACCGTCGGGCAGGCAGCGGAAGCGATGGAACTGGAAGCGGAGGAAGTGACCGGGCTGTTTGATGAACTGATCCGGAATTATCTGGAAGATACGCATGGGATCGAAATTGCCCGCTTCGGTGAGAAATACCGTTTCCTCAGCAAGGCATCGGTGCATGAATATGCAAAGAGGCTGTTCCAGATTTCAAAGATCAGCACCCTGTCGGGTGCCGCCCTGGAAACACTGGCGATCATTGCCTACCGTCAGCCGGTGACGAGAGTGGAGATCTAGGAGATCCGCGGGGTCGGTGCGGACATGATGCTGCGTAAACTGCAGGCCCGCAATCTGATCCGCGAAGACGGCAGAAGCGATGCCCCGGGACGGCCGATCCTCTATTCGGTCACGGATGAATTCATGGATGCCTTCCAGCTGTACAGTCTGGATGAGCTTCCGGAACTTCCGACATTCGATGAAGACCGGGAAGGGAATGACGAGTTATTCAATTCATGAGAAAATTATTATTGATCTGTTTGATATGTCTGCTGTCTGCCGCGGGATGTGCGGAAAAGGAAGAGAAATCATATGCCTGCCGGACGCTGCATCTGTATGACTATACTGAGCCGGTGCCGGCATCGGAGCCTGCGGATGACAGTTATTTCGCCGATTCCCTGTTCGTCGGGGATTCGCGGATGGGCGCGCTTGCCCTCTATGGTTCGCACAAGGATACCGAAGTCTACTATGTGACTTCACTGAACCTTCTGCGCATCGAGGTCATGCCGGTGGATGAGCATACGGATCATACTCTGATGGATTATCTGGAAAATACGAAGAAGACGAATATCTATATGCTGTTCGGGATCAATGAGGTCCGCAACAGCAGTTTCGATTCCTTTGCGGGAATCTATCAGGAGATCATAGACATGCTGAAGGAGCATAATCCGGATGTAAAGATCTATATTATGCTTGCCTATCATCCGCAGGAGATCAGCGGCCTGAACGATGACCAGCTGAATGACCAGTTGGAAAAGATGAACCTCAGGATGAAGGCACTTGCCATAGAGAACAGGGTTTACTATATCGATCTGGATCCTGCCCTTGCAGGAGAGGACGGAAAGATCCGTTCGAAATACACATTTGACGGACTGCATATGAATCCGGATGGCGTGAAAGCTATGGAAGCATATATTGCAGAGCATACCGTCAGGGAGGACAGATATGTTAAAGAAGTTTGTGAGTAGTCTGCTTGCTCTGATCATACTTGCCGGCTGTGCGGGAGGATCTGATATTTCTTCCCGTCAGAGCGCCAAGGCGACGGCGGAGCAGCTTGTTAATAACCTCGGTCTTGCCGATTCAATGAAGGAGATCAAGGAACGCCATATCCAGGGGTATTTCTTCCAGGGTGAAGAGATCACGACCGACGCGAGCGTTTTCTATTCCACCGAGACCGGGAATTCCGACACAGTCGGTGTTTTCTATACAGAAGATCCGGAGACCTGCCTGTCTTATATCGAGACATATCTGGTCGATCAGAAGAGCCAGACACAGACATATTATCCGGAAGAGGTATTCAAGATCAGCAATGCCATCGTAGACAGCGAAGGACATGTTGTGATTCTTGTCATATGCAATGACATTGAACGCGGAAAGAAAATCGTCAGTGCGTTGCTGGGCAAATAAAGGTTCCTGAGATATTTTTTAAGGAGGAGATACAATGCTGGACAGATATTCAAGAAAAGAAATGCGCGAAGTATGGAGCGAACAGGCAAAATTCCAGGCCTGGCTCGATGTGGAGATCCTGATCGATGAAGCATGGTCAAAACTCGGGGAAATACCCTGGGAGGATGTTGAAAAGATCCGTGAGAATGCGAAATTCGATATTGACCGGATCCTCGAGATTGAACAGGAAACACGTCACGATGTAGTGGCATTTACCCGTTGTGTATCGGAATCACTCGGGGAAGAAAAGAAATGGGTGCACTATGGTGTTACTTCCACCGATATCGTCGATACCGCAAACGGTCTGCGCTTTAAGAAAGCCAACGATATCCTGCATGACGATCTCGTCCGTTTCATGGAGATCCTGAGAACGAATGCACTGAAATACAAGAATACGGTCATGATGGGCAGGACACATGGTGTTCATGCGGAGATCACGACATTCGGCATGAAATTTGCCCTCTGGTATGAAGAGATGAAGCGCAACATGGAACGCTTTGAAGCAGCCCGGAAGGACGTTGAAGCCGGCAAGATCTCCGGGGCGGTAGGTACATTTGCCAACATTCCGCCGTTTGTGCAGGATTATGTCTGTGAACAGCTGGGCATCCAGTCCGCGAATATCAGCACCCAGGTTCTGCAGAGAGACCGCCATGCATATTATTTCGCAGTACTCGCGCTGATCGGCAGCTGTCTGGAACAGATGGCAACGGAAGTCAGACACCTGCAGAGAACAGAAGTGCGTGAAGCAGAGGAATTCTTCCGCAAGGGCCAGAAGGGTTCCAGTGCAATGCCGCATAAGCGCAACCCGATCGGCTCAGAAAACATCTGCGG
>CADBPK010000310.1 GCA_902796465.1 uncultured Erysipelotrichaceae bacterium
CCGCACAGTTTCTTCACGACAAACAAACAGGGGGACATCATTACCCGGATGACGAGTGATATCGACGGAGTCCGCCAGATTATTACCAATACATTTACAAGCATCCTGAGCAATGTGATCACACTGGTCGTTGCACTTGTGGCCATGTTCCGGAAAAACTGGATCCTCGCCCTGATCGGCATTATCATTGTTCCGCTGTTTACCCTGCCGACAAGAAGGGCAGGAAAGACCAGGTGGTCACTGACAAAGGAATCGCAGGAAGCGAATGATGCGATGAACAGCATACTGAATGAGACTATGTCTGTCAGCGGGCAGCTGCTGGTCAAACTGTTCGGCCGAGAAGACTTTGAAATGAAAAAGTACCGGTACACCAATCAGAAAATGATTGACCTGAATGTGCGGGAATCCATGGCCGGCAGATGGTTTGTGGTAGTTCTTAGTACATTTGCGTCCATCGGGCCGATGATGCTGTATCTGGTCGGCGGCATCCTCATGATGAAATACAATTCCTCCATAACAGTCGGTGATATCACGGTTCTGGTGGCTCTGCTGGGAAGGATGTACGGTCCGGTGAACCAGCTTCTGAATATCCAGGTGAACTGGATCCGTTCCATGGCACTGTTTACAAGGATATTTGATTACTTTGATATGCCCGTGGAGATCCGGAATAAGGAAAATGCACTGATTCCGGAAACGACAACGGGAACGGTCGAATTTAAAAATGTTTTCTTCCGGTACGGACCGGAACGCATGATACTGAAGGATATTTCTTTCCGTCTGGACAGCGGCCGCAGCATTGCGATCGTCGGTCCTTCTGGTTCCGGGAAATCAACTCTGATCAATCTGATCCCGCGTCTTTATGATGTGACGGAAGGTGCCGTGCTCTTCGACGGACATGATGTACGCGATCTGGACCTGCATTATCTCCGCAGCAATGTCGGCATCGTTACGCAGGATACGTATCTGTTCTCCGGTACGATCCGGGAAAACCTGCAGTATGCTAATCTGCATGCGACGATGGATGATATGATCGAAGCCTGCAAAAAAGCCAATATCCATGATTTTATTATGGCCCAGGAAAAAGGTTATCAGACCCAGGTCGGCAACCGCGGACTGAAGCTTTCAGGAGGTGAGAAGCAGAGGCTTTCCATTGCCCGGATCCTTCTGAAGGATCCCGCCGGCATGATCTTTGACGAAGCGACCGCGTCATTGGATTCGATTTCTGAAAAAGCGATCCAGGATGCCATTGATCCCCTGATCACATCCCGGACGAGTATCCTGATCGCGCACAGACTGTCCACGATCCTCGCCGCGGATGAGATCCTCGTGGTGAAAGACGGGGAGATCTGTGAGCGCGGAACACATGAGGAACTGGTCGGCAGGGGAGGCATTTATACGGAACTGTACAATACGCAGTTCATGCCGGCAGAAATGAAAAAGAAAACGGACCGGGAGGCACCGGTCACAGCGCAGTAAGCAATCAAAAGCCCGCTAAGGTCAGCGGGCTTTGACATATTCTTTCAGTTTTTGGAATGTTTCATCACTGAGGTCATGTTCGACCTTGCATGCGTCATCTGCGGCAGTTTCTTCAGGTACGCCGATCATCAGGAAAAAATCCGTAAGCATTTTATGACGCTCATAGATCCGCTCGGCGATTTCCCTTCCCGGAGGCAGCAGCTTCAGAGATCCGTCTTTTTCCATAGTGATATAGCCGTTTTCCCGCAGTTTTTTCATTGCGATTGAAACACTTGCTTTGGAATATCCTTCTTCCTGTGCAACATCGACAGAATGGACAACACCATTTCTCTCTTCCAGCATCAGGATTGCTTCCAGATAGTCTTCAGCAGATTTATATATTTTCATATGAATTCTCCCGTTATTAAAATCATTCTAAATTGAATTGGATGAAAAGGGAAGCACTTTGACCATTCATCGTGTACAATAGGAACGAGGCTGATATGAGAAAAATACTCTTATACGGGGTCGGTGAAGAGACTCTGCAGGCAATCAAAATGACCGGACAGATCTGGAACATCCGGGTCATCCGCATTACAGACGGACAGCTGGCTGATACACTGGCCGGATTGTTTGAAGCGGAAACGGATTTCAGCGGCACCTGCGATGCGTTCGAAGATGAATATATGCTGATACAGGATATGTCGCGGGAGGAACTGATCGGCCTGATCAGGGCGCTGAAGAAACAGGGCGTAGAGTTTGAAGGCATCAAAGTCATGCGTACGCCGTCAAACGAGAACTGGAAACTGGAAGACCTTTTCCGGGAAACAGCCGAAGAACATCAGGTCGTAAAGAAAGTAAGACTTCTGCAGCAGATCCTGCAGTCCTGCGGCACACTTGATCTGTCTCAGTATCCCGATGAAGGAAAAGAGTTGAAACAGGCGGTCAGAAACGCCTATGCCTTTCTTCAGACAGGACAGTTTTCCCTGCAGGAAACAGAAGAACAGATCCGTGTACTGATGGAAATACTGAAAAATACCGGCAGATTGGTGCACTGATTACATATACGGAAACACAAATAAAAAACCATGGCAGCTGCCATGAGAAGTATGAACGGAGTTGTGAATAATGTCAGAACAGAAAGAAATGGTAAAAGATCCAGTCACAAAAGAATTGCTGAAAGAGGCACTGACCAAGCTTGGCGTCAATAACAAGATGATCATCGAGGTGCATTCACGCCTGTCGGCATTTAATTATATGATCGGCGGCGCACGTACGATCGTTGATGTTCTGATGGAGCTGACGGACAACGGCGGAACATTGCTGATGCCGACGCAGGTCCGTGATAACAGCGAACCCAGTGACTGGTCAGATCCGCCTGTCTCACCGGCAGTATATAAAGCAGTAAGAAGCGCGATCCCGCCGTATAATCCGGTCACGAGCGATATCCCCAATATGGGGGAAGTCGTGAAGAATTTCCGCAGCCGGGAAGGCGTTGTAATCTCCAATCACCCGTGTGTTTCCTATGCGGCATGGGGAAGATATGCAAAACTTCTGTGCAACAGGCAGTCCATCCATTTCCCGCTGTCCGAAGAATCACCGACAGCACGTCTGTATGAAATGAAGGGGAACGTTCTGCTTCTCGGTGCCGATTTCGATACGGTAACGTGCATGCATCTGGCGGAATACCGCTGCGACTGCCGCCCGGTACAGATCAACGGTGTCAGTATCGAGACAAAGGAAGGCGAGAGAAAGTGGCAGAAATATCTGGACCTGGAACTCGACAGCAGTGCATTTATGAAGGTCCGTTCGATCATGGCAAAGAAAAACATGATCCGTGAGACCATGCTGGGAGGGTGCAGGATACAGTTCTTCTCCGCATCGGCTGCGATCGATGAAGCAACACGATTCCTGGAGAAGAGTACGGTATACGATCTGTATCGCTGATCAATAAGACCAATGATGCCGGAGGATTGCCTGACTGATAGAGTCGGCAGCTTCCAGCATTTCTTTTACCTCTTTTTCCGTGAAGCGGTTTTTGCGGGGTGAATCAAGATCGATCATGCCGAACATCTCGTTATTGACAAGAATGGGTACACAGAGCTCACTGCGGCTGGCTGCGTCGCACGCGATATGATCAGCCACCGCCAGTACATCATCGACCTTCTGTACGCTTTTTTCCCTGTAGCAGCGTCCGCAGACACCTTTGTCAAACGGAATATGCGTACAGGCTGGCTTACCCTGGAACGGGCCTACGACCAGTTCGCCGTTTTTGACGAAATAGAAGCCCGCCCAGTTCAGGTTGTCATAGTTCATATTGATGCAGGCACTGACATTCGCAAAAGAGGCAATCATGTTGCTTTCTTCAAGAAGACTTTTAATCTGTTCATTTATCATGCTCATAAAGGAATTATAACATTTCATCCTGATCCGGTCATCTGTATGGTTTCCTTGGACGAAAGCGGAAAGAGAAACTTGCTTCAGAAGAGAATATGTGTAAAATATATATGCGGTAAAAACGGAGTAGCAAATGGTCCCGGAAGTAGGAAAATCGGTATATGTGCAAAGTTTCAAACATGACGGCAGTCTGCATCGCACCTGGTGCAGGGCTTTTGTGATTGAAGCTGATGAAAAGCATTATGTTGCCGTAACACACAGGGCCTGGGTCATTGAATCTGACGGCAGAAAATGGCTGACAAGGGAGCCTGCGATCTGCTTTTATTACACGGACCGGTGGTATAACGTCATTACCATGATCCGGCACAGCGGTGTTTATTATTACTGCAACCTGGCATCCCCGTCCCTGTATGACGGAGAAGCGATCAAGAATATCGACTATGATCTGGATGTGAAACTGTATCCGGACGGCGGATATAAACTGCTGGATGAGAACGAATACGCTGATCATGCCAAAAAGATGAATTATCCGAAAGAGGTCATGGAGATCGTGGAAAAACAGATGGATCTCCTCGTCAACGACCAGATGGCAAACTTCAAAGACCCGTTCAACCAGGAATGCATCGATAAATACTTTGAAAAATACCGCACAATGACAGCGCATCTCAAGCGCAGACATTATGACGATATATTATGAAGATTTCCCGCAGAGGGGAATCTTCTTTTCAATTATGATATGATATTGCGTATGAAACAGAACAGAACATTCCCGGAAGCAACGGTCACAAAAAAACAGGAAAACAGGCTGAAAAACGGTCATCCCTGGGTATATGAAGATGAAATACTCAATGACATTTCCGATATCCCCAACGGATCCCTTATCGACGTATTCGGTATGAAGCATAATTATCTGGGAACAGGGCTGTACAGCGCCGCCAGCAAGATCAAAGTCAGGATCCTGATGCAGAATGCAAATGAAAGCTTTGACGATGCGTATTTTGCCAGAAAAGTACGTCACGCTGTGGACTACAGGAGAGAAGTGATGGGCGGGGATTTTTCTGCCTGCCGCCTGATCCACGGTGAAAGTGACGGCCTGCCCGGCGTGACAGCCGACCGTTATGGAGATGTCATTGTATGTGAGATCGCCAGTTACGGCATGGAGATCAGAAAAAAGGCTTTATACCATGCTCTGATGGAAATATTTGAGGAAATCGGGGAGCCGCTGGCAGGGATCTACGAGCGGAACGAAAGTGACCTGCGGCTGAAAGAAGGACTTCCGCAATACAAAGGATGGGCATTGGGAGAAACATCTTCCAATATCATTCATATACGTGAAAACGGACTTCTGTTTGAAGTGGATATTGAAAACGGGCAGAAGACAGGATTCTTTCTGGACCAGAAATACAACAGACTCTGTGTCAGAAAGATCGCACACGGGAAAAAAGTCCTCGACTGCTGTACGCATACAGGTTCATTTGCGCTGAACGCCGCAGCCGGAGGGGCATTGTCCACGGAAGCAGTCGATATATCGGAAACCGCGCTTCAGACTGCACGGAGAAACGCAGAACTCAACGGCCTGGAAGATAAGATCGTATTTACGCAGGCAGATGTATTTGAACTTCTTGAAAAAAAGATCGCCGCTAAGGAAAAATATGATCTGATCATTCTGGATCCGCCGGCTTTTACAAAAAGCAGGAAAACGGTGCGGAATGCCAAAAGCGGGTACCAGGCAATCAACACCATGGCTGCCAGACTCCTTAAAAAAGGCGGATATCTCGCGACTTGTTCCTGCTCGCATTTCATGACAACAGAGTATTTCAGGGATATGCTGAATGACAGCGCAAAAGAAGCAGGAGTACACTTCCGGATCGTCGAAGAACGTCATGCTTCGATGGATCATCCCGTTATGATCGGTATTCCGGAAACGGATTACCTGAAGTTTTTCCTGCTGCAGGCAGTTTAAAGG
>CADBPK010000311.1 GCA_902796465.1 uncultured Erysipelotrichaceae bacterium
CGCTTCCTGTTCCGCAGTAAAAGTCATATTTCTTGTACCCAGGAACCGGTTGACGTTCTCATAATCATTGACCATGGTTAGATAATCGTTGATCAGACACTCAGACACCTTCACAAAGCTGATCCGCTCAGTTTCAAATACCTGTTTCATAACGACCTCCTTCAGAACATGGGAAAATATCAGACAGTATAACACGGAAAACTGCTTTTCAGCATCCTCCTCTCCTAAAACGTGTCCTGTAATAATTGCCGTTATCAGCTATAATGAAATCAGACAAACAAGGAGAATCCATCATGAGTATTACAGTCAATCTTCGCTACAAAGGCAAAAACGGCAGTGCCCTTGCTTTCGCAAAGGAAATGACGGAAAGCGGCACAGTGGCTGCCATCAGGGCAGAGGCAGGCAACCTGCGTTATCATTATTACCAGGATCTCGAAGATCCCGAAACGATCCTTCTGATCGACCAGTGGGAAAATCAGGAAGCATTGGATGTCCATCACGCTTCCCCGATGATGAAAACACTCGCTGAGTTAAGGGATAAATACGATCTGCATATGAGCGTGGAACGCTTCAAGTCCGATGAGGACGGTGTTCCCGCATCCGACCAGGCATTTATCCGTCAGTAAACTGTGTCCCCGGGCACGGTTTTTTTTATTGATTCAGCAAAATGATCGCAATCAGGACCAGAATCACTCCGGCAGCCTGTCTCCGTGTCAGCTTTTCATGGAAGAACAGGGAACTGACGAAGGTGACGATCAGGATCGTCCCGGATGAGAAGACAGGATAGACGATAAAAGCCGGGATACCGTTCAATGCTTTCAGCAGTAAAGCGGCTGAGAAATAATTCGGAATACCGACCAGGATGCCTGCCGCAAGATCACGGAATGACAGTTTCTTCCCGTTTGTCTTTGTCTCATGAACCAGCAGGAACAGGGTGATCAGGGAAGCGAGGAGAAAGAGAATGAAGAAGTAGACCGGTTCCTCACTCTGTGTACCGTATATGCTGTAGATCTTGGCCATAGAATCGGACATGCCGTTCGTAAACAAAACTGCCAGCAATAACCCTAGGCTGATATCCGGATCTTCCCGGTCCGTTTTCTGACGCTGTGAAAAGAACCAGACGGAAATAATGACAATGACCAGGCCAAGCATCTGCAGAAGACCGGACTTTTCATGAAAAAGCAGAAAACTGAGGGCAAGAGGCACCAGCAGCCCGAGTTTTGAAAAGGCACTGGAAAGAATGGCACCGTTGCGTCCGATACTGATCTGTATGCACACAAGCGAAAGCACAAACAGAAAGCCGCCCGCCAGCCCGCACAGATAAACCGCAGGAGGCGCCTGCAGGATCATTGCCTTGTCGCTGACGAACAGAAATCCTGTCAATGTACATGTCAGATAGTTTCCGAGAATGATGCCGTAGCGGTTGTTTTCTTCCTGGCGGAACATGCGCAAAACAAGTGCCATACAGGCACTGCATGTCATCGCGAGCAATAAAGAGATTTCCGGACGCATAATCATGTTCCTCCCCGGGATCTGCAATCATACCAATTCCAAAATATCGGGAGTCATCACTCCCGGTATTTTTATTACTGAATGGCTCTGAGCCGTTCTTTCATTTTCTCCTTCACATTCTCCGGATCCACGATCTCAATGGCATCCAGGAACTGCTGAGCCAGGAACAGTGCGCCGTTCTCCGTTGTCCGGATATGGGCAAAGAAATATCCGTCCTCCCCCTGCTGTACCTTGAGCGATGTGCCGAAGATATCGATCATCTGGTCCATGATCCTGTCCTGACATTTATAAGTGACAGGGATCACATCGCCGGCAAACATAAACAGCTTGTTTTCGGCGTAGCGGTACGCTTCCGTTTCTCCTGCTCTTGTCAGTGATCTGACCTGTTCCTCCAGGATGAGAGGATTCCTGATCTTGTCGATCCGGTAATGAATGAAATTGCTGTAGTGGGGATTCGTGCAGATCAGATACGGTCTGGAATCCTGATAAACGATATACCTGGGTTCCACGATATACGGCTCTGCCCTTTTCGGGGTGAGCTTTTTCCTGCTGTTGTAATGCATATAAGTAAACTGCAGCTTCTTTCTGTCCCGGATCGCTTCCGATATGATCTCGATATTGTAGAACAGGGATTTGCTGTCAGTCTTCAGCCGGTTGGGCATATATACCGATTCCCGGAATTCCTTCTGCTGGTGGACGGACAGCGTCTTCAGCAGTTTCTCAATGAGCTCGCTGCTCTGTTTCTGGTCGATGAAATGGGAGGCATGGATGGCGTTGCACAGCAGCAGCACTTCCCCTTTTTCAAACTGCCTTCCGGCCAGATAGTATCCCTTCCGGTTGTCTGCGTAGTCGGATACTTCATATCCGGCCTGCCGCAGCAGTTCAATGTTGGCATATAATGTACGCCGTTCTATATCCAGGTTCAGCTGCCTGTTCAGCTTATCCATCAGAACTCCTGCCGGCATGATATGGTTCTCGTCCGTCTCTTCCTGCAGGATCTTCAATAACGCAAATGCAATCTGTTTTTTCTCTGCCATGATCTGAATCTCCAATGTTATTTCCATTATACCGCTGGCACATTTTTTGTGTCTACTGTTCCTGTACTATACAGACAGTTAGGAGAAACGTGTTCTATGAACGGATATTATATTACCATCACCCATATCAATGATTTTTACGGTTTTGACCACTACAGATGCGGCATGCCCCTCAGACTCAAAAAAGATCATGACAACCCCTATGATGATGAAGCCATTACGGTTCTTGAATCCGGCGGGGCAAAATGCGGCTATGTCGCCAACAGTACCGGTACGGTATGCAGGGGCACACATTCTGCCGGCTATATCTCTCATTTATTTGAAGAAGAAACAGACTGCACGGTGCGTTTTATCTGTGATGATTTTCTGATCGCGGAACTGCATGCGGATAAATCCTGAACCATTGCACCAATATTCTGATACATTATTATCAGAGGACAGGAGGTCTTTATGAGCAGCATACATGTTTACCGCATCAGCATCACAGATCTTGAAACAGACGCTGTCGTCAATGCCGCGAATTCCGGACTCAGGGCAGGCGGCGGCGTATGCGGCGCCATATTCAGGGAAGCCGGCTATGACAGGCTCACTGCCGAATGCGCCGCTTACGGACATTGTGATACAGGATCAGCCGTGATCACTTCCGGCCTGCGCCTGCGCGCAAAATACATTATTCATGCGGTAGGTCCCATTTATCAGGACGGGCATCACAATGAACGTGAACTGCTTTACAGCGCTTATCAGAGTGCGCTGAAACTGGCTGTGCAGTATGACTGCCGTTCCGTCGGCTTCCCGCTCATCTCCGCCGGCATCTACGGCTATCCGGTCGATGAGGCCTGGACAGTCGCCACGGAAGCCTGCAGTGATTTTATCCGAAGTCATCCTGAGACAGATATTAAAATTATCTTCGCAGTACTGAATGACGACATGCTGGCGAAAGGAAGAGCAGCCCTTCAGAAAGTGCAGTGACCGGAAATCATTGATGTA
>CADBPK010000312.1 GCA_902796465.1 uncultured Erysipelotrichaceae bacterium
AACCGGTTCGCATCCGGGCTTCCTTCGCCAGGGAGATCCATAAGCAGGTGATCGATCCCGAAACGATCCGCCGCATCACACTGGGCGGTCAGGAAGAGATCGTCATCCCGCCGGGAGAGAAGGTCGTCTCCGATGAGATGGAATGTAAGATAGAGGCAGGGGAGACGATCTCCGTTTCCATCTATCTTGAGGATTATACCCAGATGAATGCCGGTGTCCTGATCACGGGACCGCTGTCCGTCGGTTATTATTCCTACGGAAATCATGAGACAGAACGGGTGCTGCCGCTGGATGATACCAGGAGAACAGGATGGTTTTTCTTCCTGAATACAATTGATGTTTATACCGATGAAAACAACCATGCCCTGATCTGTTACGGCGATTCCCTGACAGCCCAGGACTGGCCGGATTATCTGGCACTGCGTCTCTGGAAATCCGGTATCCGGAATACGGCAGTTGTCCGGCGTGCGATCAGCGGCACGAGGATCCTGCGCGAATACAACTGCACAACATATGCGGCTTACGGCAGAAAAGGAGATTTCCGCTTCCGTGATGAGATGGATACGGCAGGGGCAGACCTTGTCATTATCCAACACGGCATCAACGACATCATCCATCCTGTCGGCTCCGAGGTGAATCCATGGCGGCCGTGGAGCGATCTGCCGCAGGCAAAAGACCTGACTGACGGCATAAAGGATATTTATCTGGCGCCTGCAAAGGAGATGGGTTATAAAGTATATGCGGGAACGCTTCTGCCGATCTATGGATGGCGGACATATGCGGATTTCCGTGAGTCACTGAAAGAAGAAGTAAACGGATGGTTACGGACATCCGATCTCTTTGACGGATGTGTTGACTTCGACAAAGCGCTCCGTGATCCGTCTGATCCCCGGAAATTCCTGGCTGCTTATGACAGCGGGGATCATCTCCATCCGAGCAAGGCCGGATACGAAGCGATGGCGGATTGCATTGATCTGTCTATATTCAGATAAAGGAGGATGTATGGCAGAAATACAGGTTCAGAAAAAGATCATGATCAGGGGCAGGCTGCAGAAAGTCTGGGACACCGTGATCGGTGTAAACAAATACGGATGGCGCAGCAATGTCCTGCGGATCGTTGTGCTGAATGACAGCTGTTTTGAAGAGTATGATACGGAAGAACTCATTACCCGTTTTGAAATCACGGACTATGAAAAAAATGCGTCCCTGGATCTGGAATTCGAAAATGCGGAATGGTTCGGACACTGCACGATGCTGTTTGAAGAAGAAGACGATTATACAGTTCTGGAAGTTATTCTTGAAACACGCAGCCGCAAACTGACACTTGCGCCGATCCTGAAAAAGACCATGGAAAAGCGGATGGAACAGTATCTTGCGGACCTGCGCTACGAGATTCAGACTTCCTGATCCGGAAACATGAAAAATACAGGGATTTCCTGTTAATAAATACTGGCAAGAGATATCGGGATATGTTATCATATTTTTCGGCATCTCTTTTCATTATGGAGAGGTGTACTTCTCACACAGTGAATTCACCGTTCCGTGCACGTGGTTCTAATCTGCATTCAGTGCGGATGCGCGTGTTTCGGTGTTCGAAGCTGTGGCGGAAAACAACGGAAAGCGAGGTATAAAAATATGACTGTTGTTTCAATGAGGAAAATGCTCGAGAATGGCGTTCATTTCGGTCACCAGACAAGAAAATGGAACCCGAAGATGAAACCGTTCATCTACACTGCCAAAAACGGTGTCTACATCATCGACCTGGAAAAGACTGAAGAACAGCTGGACAAAGCTTACGCTGCTCTCAGAAAGATCACGGAAGACGGCGGAAAGGTTCTCTTCGTCGGCACAAAGAAGCAGGCTCAGGCTGCGATTCTGGAAGAAGCACTCCGTTCAGGAAGCTTCTATGTCAATCAGCGCTGGCTGGGCGGCACACTGACAAACTTCCGTACGATCCAGAAGTCCATCAAGAGACTTCTTGAAATCGAAGAGATGGAAACATCCGGAACGATCAATGTCTACACAAAGAAAGAGCAGTCCGTCATGCTGAAGAAGAAGGAAAGACTCGACAACTTCCTCGGCGGCATCAAGGAAATGAAGAAGCTCCCGGATGCAGTATTTGTTGTTGACCCTCTCGAAGAGCACAACGCTGTTGCTGAAGCAAGAAAGCTCGGTATCCCGGTCTTCGCACTGATCGATACAAATGCAGATCCGTCTGTTGTGGATTATCCGATCCCGGCAAATGATGATGCACTCCGTTCCATCAAGCTGATGGTCAGCGTTATTGCGGACGCAATCGTTGAAGCAAAAGGCGGTGTTCTGGAAGTTGCTCACCAGGAAGACGAAACTGTTGAAGACATCACAATGAAGGATGTCATCATCAATGTAGAACAGCAGGCAGCTGAATACGAGCGCAAGAGAAGACAGAAATATGAAGAGCGCCGTGCACAGATG
>CADBPK010000313.1 GCA_902796465.1 uncultured Erysipelotrichaceae bacterium
GATATTCTGGATCTGGATCTTGGTGAATTCACCGTAACGCTGTCCCAGTGTCAGCGCATCGCCCGGTGTCATGGTGTTGCAGCGGACTTTGACGACGCCGTCTTCCACAATCACGGTAACTTTATTGGCAAACTTGTGCAGGTTCTTCCTGTACTTTTCATCATCGAACGTATCATGCCATTTTTCGTTGAGCTTCAGAATGTACTCTGTACGGTATCCTGAAGAACGCTCGGTCTTATCTTCCTTCGGTGCACTTTCCTGCGCCGCTGCCGGCTGTATCGGATTGCCCTGCAGACATGCGTGGAAGCCTTCCAGAATCGTCAGGAGTCCGGCTCCGCCGGAGTCTACGACATGCGCTTCTTTCAGTACAGGCAGAAGTTCCGGTGTCTCATCGAGAGCACGCTTTGCCTCACTGCACAGGACATCCACAAGTTCTTCAACGGAAGCTTCCGGATGTTCAGCCATATATGCTTCACCGGATTCGGAAGACTCCCTGACGACTGTCAGGATCGTTCCTTCAACCGGTTTCATGACTGCCTTATATGCCAGTCTTGTACCGTTTGACATCGCTGCCGCAAAATCCTGTGCGGTCAGTACTTCCTTTTCCTTTACGGACTGGTAGAATCCCCTGAAGATCTGTGAAAGGATAACACCGGAGTTACCGCGTGCGCCCATCAGAAGGCCGCGGCTGAGTGTCTTTGTCAGGACAGGTATAGATTCTGAGCCGCTTTTGAGGGCTTCGGATACACCATTCGAAAATGTCAGGTACATATTTGTACCGGTATCTCCGTCAGGTACAGGGAATACGTTAAGCGCATCCACTTCCGCTTTCTTGTTGCTCAGATTGTTGCAGCCGGATTCCAGCATCTGTTTCAGTATTTGTCCGTTCATCTGTTCCATGTACAAATACCTCCTAATTCAGGATCCTTACGCCCTGTACAAAAACATTGACTGCACCGATCTCTTCGGAAAGTGTTTTTTCCAGTTCGTATTTCACTTTCTTCTGTGCTTCCTGGACGACTTCGGAAATCTTGACACCAAAACCGACAATGATGTAAAGATCTATCTCTAATTTCTGATCTTTCCGGCGGACAACAACGCCCTTCTGGACGTTTTCCTTCTTGAGGAGCTCTGCCCAGCCGTCACGCAGAACCTGTTTGCTGGCCATTCCGACCACCCCATAGCATTCCGCAATGATGGTTCCCGCCAGAATAGCCACTGCGTCTTCCGTAACGGAAATATTTCCATAATTAGTCTGCTTTTCTATCGTCATGAAAATCTCTCCTTTTATAAAGTTTATTATATCAAAAGAATATATCTTTTGCGATTATTCACTCTTTGGTTCTTCACTCTTTGATTCTTCGCCATCCGGTTCTTCTTCCGGTATTACAAGCACGCCTGTCTTGTAATAGCCGGCTTCATAATGTTCCACGAAGTCGAGATCACGTACCTCATCGCCCTTTTCGTTGATCGGCACCGGGATCTTGTCCCCATTCTCATCACGGGCATATTTGCCTTCCTTGTCGTAGTAGAAATGCTTGATTGCAAGATCCCCGTAGGAATTGGTGATGATCTTGCCGTTTTCATCACGCCAGTATTCGCGCTCCGTTTCCTTTTTGTCCCATGGACATTCGGAGGTATACGCTGCCGCCTGATATTCTTTTGCGACTGCGTAGATGCACTGCTTTTTATTCTTGAGCCGGCTGTAGATCTCGTTGTACCGGTTGATGATGTCGGTATTGTAATAATCCGCGATGACGAATGCGCCGTCACGCATGACAATCACCATGGCATCTTCATCATAAGGCATCGGGTATTCACGGATCTCGGAGATATTGGCTATAACACTGTCATCGATATTGGCAAAAGCCTTTGCAAGCAGCCGTTTCTGTTCCGGTTCTTCAAAACCGGTGATAAACGGTACTTTTGCGATCACATCCAGGAATTCACTCTGCAGCTCTGTTTCGGTTCCGTCCGCAAACAGCAGCCAGCCTTTTTCATCATAGCGGTAGCCGACGACCTTTTTTTCTTTTACCTCTATCACAATACGGTTATTTTCATTAAGGCTGACCGATGCGGATTCGACCAATGGATCCGTTTCGACTTTATAGCTGATATACGGCGGAAAGACCAGGTAGAAAATGTCATTCCTCTTTATGCCGGACAGGCTGCGGACATAATCATCTGTCAGAAAATGATTTCCCGAAACCGTTACACTGTGGATCCTGCTTGCCGGTATCATGAAATAGAAAAAGAGAATGACAAAAAGACCGGTCAGAATCGCAGCCTTCTGCAGTGCCGGTTTTTCTTTTTTAAACTTTCCTGATTCACGGTCTTTGCTGTGCTTCCGGAACAGGTATTCAACACCCGGCGCGAAAGTATCATCAAAAGAATCCGTTATTTTTTCTGCCAATTAAATTTCTCCATTTCCATCTGCAGAGAAATGTCGTATTTCTCTTTGACTTTCTGCTGGATCTCCTCAACAAGCGCAAGAAAATCCTTTGCCGACGCATGATCCCTGTTGACGATGAAATTGCAGTGCTTGTCGGAAACATAAGCACCGCCGAGGGATTTGCCCCTGTATCCGATCCCGTCGATCAGTTCCCATGCATTCACACCCGGCGGATTGCGGAATACCGATCCGCAGCTCGGATATTCCAGCGGCTGGGAGGCGATCCTCCTTGCCCTTCTGTCATCCATGAGATCGGAGATTTCTTCCCTGTCCTTTGGTTTCAGGTTCATCCGGCAGCCGAGGATCACCCAGCCGGGGTGTTCCTGGAAAATACTGGAACGATAACCGAATTTGCAGTGGGATGCCGGAATCCATTCAAACTTCCCGTGCGCGTAAATAAAGACTTCCGTTATGACATCCGCCATGGATGAGCGGTAAGCACCCGCATTCATATAGATGGCACCGCCGACCGTTCCGGGTATGCCGCAGGCAAATTCAAGTCCGGAAAGACCGTGCTTCATGGCGTCATACGCGAGGACGACAAGGGAACAGCCAGCCTGGGCTGTAACCATGCAGTCCTGAAAATAGGAATGATTGTATTCCCTGTCCAGACGGATAATTACACCGTCGTAAGGATCATCCGAAGCGAGGATATCGCTTCCCTTCCCGAGAAACTTCCAGGGAACATTATTCTTTTTCAGAAGACGGAGGATGGAATCCAATGCCACATCCGTTTCCGGGTAAACCACATATTTCGCAATTCCGCCGATCCGCAGCGTTGTCATGCTTGACAGCGGCACGTCTTTTTCCACGGCAGCGAATTTCGATAATTTTTCTTCTAATCTATCCATTGTGCACGAGCTCCTGCATCCATTCTATCATTTTATCAGCCGCATCCGTACAGCCGCATTTCCCGGCGTTTTCCCGCATAGCTTCCAGCTTTCCGGGATCTTTCACCAGTTCATTGACCAGTCCGGCGAGTTTTCCTGCTGTGAGATCCTTTTCTTCCAGCAGGACAGCCGCGTCCTTCTTCACGAGTTCCATCGCATTGAAATACTGATGGTTGTTCGGTACATACGGACTCGGAATCAGGATGGCTGCACAGCCGATCGCGCCGAGCTCAGCCATCGTTGTCGCACCGGCACGGGTCACAGCCAGTGTGCACCCTTTCAGCATTTCCTGTCCGTTGACATAATCCGCAATATGGATATTCCCGGACCCGGAATAGCGGAACGAATACGGATTGTCTTTCCCGGCCGCAATAAGGATCTGGACATCCGGATCAAACAGCGGGCATGCCTCATCCAGCACTTTGGAAACGGATGAGGATCCCAGAGAACCCATCATGATCACAACAAACGGCTTATCCGGATCCAGTCCGTACTGTTTCAATGTCTGCGGATCAAAAGTGACTTCCGCTGCCTGGGAAGCGGACGGGTTGCCGAGAATGCGTGTCTTTTCATGTCCTAACTGATCGAGATTGCTTTCGTAGCATCCGACAATGGCATCAGCCTGTTTCCGCAGGAATACATTCGCCTTGCCGGCATAGCTGTTCGCTTCATGCAGCATCACCGGGATATGCATCTGATGTGCCGCAATGATCAGCGGAACGCTGATGTAGTTGCCGAAACCGACGCAGATATCCGGCTTTTCCTCTTTCAGAAGTTTCCGGCAGTAAACATATGCGGAGGCCATGGAAAGGACGGATTTTACCTTCTGTTTTACACCGCCGTTGGTGCCGGTCATATTCCGTCCGAAGAAGCGGTATCCGCGGGCCGGGATCACATCTGCCTCCATGCGGTTGCCGGAACCGAAGAATACGATCTCGGAATCCGGTTCTTTCTTTTTCAATATATCAGCCAGCGCCAGTGCGGGATAAATATGTCCGCCCGTGCCGCCGGCAGCGATCATAACTTTCATGCATTTCTCCTGATACTGCTGATTATCATACCATATCATGATTTCATCTGCACGGAAAGAAAAAGCACCCCTTTTTCAGGCGTGCTTTACTGCCATTTCATCCAAAGCTTTCCAGATCTCATCGATTCCCTGCTTCTTCAGTGATGAAGCAGCGATCATGTTCTGCATCGGTACACGCAGCACGGAAGCGATCTTCCGCATGCTGTCGATGCCCCTGCCGCGGGACAGCTTGTCCGCTTTGGTGCATACGACGAGGATCGGGATATGGTTGGCTCTTCCGTAATCGATCATGGTCAGATCATCATCGTTCGGAACCCGCCGGATATCCATGATCATAACCATGCCTGCGAGTTCTTTCCGGTTGCGGAAATACGGCGAGATCAGACGGTCAAAGCGGATCGCGCTCTTTTCGTCTGAGGTGGCGTATCCGTATCCGGGCGCATCGGTAAATACGATTTTCCCGTCGATCTCAAAGAAATTGAGAAGACGTGTCTTACCCGGTGTCTTGCCGGAATAGGCCAGATTCTTCCGGCCGCACAGCGTGTTGATCAGAGAACTCTTGCCGGCATTGGAACGTCCGACAAAGATGATCTCCGGCAGTCCGCCGGACGGCCATTCACTCTGGTTGGATGCGGTCGCGAGCAGCTTCGCTTCGTGATACGTACTCACGATGCCAGCGCTTCCTTCAGGACCTGGGAAACCTGTTCGACCGGAATGAAGTGGATATCATTTTTCACAATTTCCGGAACTTCATCCAGATCACGCAGATTCTTCTTCGGGATCAGGACTGTCTTGATGCCGACACGGTGCGCTGCCAGGCACTTTTCCCTGAGTCCGCCGATCGGGAGCACGTTGCCGCGGAGGGTGACCTCACCGGTCATCGCAATATCGCTGCGCACTTCCCTGTTGGTCAGCGCGGATACGAGGGCAGTCGTCATCGTAACACCGGCGGAAGGACCGTCTTTCGGAACCGCCCCTTCCGGCACATGGATATGGATATCATGCTTGTCAAAGAATTCTGAAGAAATACCGAATTCCTTTGCGTGTGCCTTGATGTAGTCAAGCGCGATCTCGGCACTTTCCTTCATGACATCGCCCAGTTGTCCGGTCATGACCAGACGTCCCTTGCCGTCGAAGTAATTGACCTCGATCTGCAGGATATCGCCGCCGAATGCCGTATATGCCAGTCCGGTAACGACACCGACCTGGTTTTTCTTTTCCTTGGATCCGTATTCAAAGATCTCTTTGCCGAGCATCGTATTGATCATCTTCTTCGTGATGGAAACGGATTTCTTTTCCCCGTTGAGGATCATCAGGACACTCTTTCGGCACAGGGACGCGATCATTCTTTCGAGCTGACGCACACCTGCTTCCCTTGTATAGTGGCGGATCAGGTACAGGATCTCGTTTTCCTTCAGTTTGAACTGCGCATTTGTGAGACCGTTGGCCTTCAGCTGCTTGGGAACCAGATGTTCCTCGGCAATATGCACTTTGTCGATCTCTGTATAGGAAGGCAGTTCAATGATCTCAAGCCTGTCTCTCAGCGGTGCCGGGATATTCTCCAGGTAGTTCGCTGTAGCGATAAACAGGACTTTGGAAAGATCATATGGTTCTTCCAGATAGTTGTCACTGAAGAAAGCATTCTGTTCGGGATCCAGCACTTCGAGAAGCGCATCACTCGGATCACCCTTGTAGTCAGCGCCCATCTTGTCGATCTCATCGATGAGGAACAGCGGGTTGATGACTTCGGCTTTCTTCATACCCTGGATGATCCTGCCCGGCAGGGATCCTAGATATGTCCTTCTGTGACCGCGGATCTCAGCTTCATCCCTGACGCCGCCCAGGCTCATTTTGACAAAATGCCGGTTGAGCGCGCGGGCAACGGATTTAGCCAGTGATGTCTTACCGACGCCCGGAGGACCTACAAGACACAGGATCGGTGCGTTCAGGTTACCGGTCATCTGCTTGACCGCAAGGTATTCCATGACACGGTCCTTGACCTTTTCAAGGCCGTAGTGATCTTCATCCAGGACACCGCGGACTGCTTTCAGATCCTCGTTGTCATCTGTGCTTGCCCACCACGGAACCTTGAGCAGCCAGTCGAGGTATGTGCGGACAACGCTTGCTTCACCGCTTCCCGGCGGCAGCATCTCCATCCGCTGCAGTTCCTCGAGCGCTTTCTTCTTGACGTAATCCGGATACGGTTCCTCGTTGATCTTCCGGCGCAGTTCAGCTGAATCATCAGAGATGTTCGATACATCTCCGAGTTCTTCCTTGATGGCTCTCAGCTTTTCGCGCAGGAAGTATTCTTTCTGACCGTCATCGATGCGTTCCTTGACCTTTTCGTTGATCACGCTTTCAATCTGGGAATATTTTTCCTGTTTCTCCAGTTCCTCGATCACCATCAGCATTCTTTCATTGATGCGCAGTTCCTCGAGGAATCTCTGTTTCACTTCCTGATCCAGCATGAAATACTGGGCAAACTGGTCCGTCAGCGTCGAAGCATTGACGCCGTGGGACAGCTGCTTGACGATATCGACCGGGAAGATATTGGAAATGTTGGAGATTTTTTCAAATGAAGCAACAGCCCGTTTGACCAGAGCCACTTCCTCCATGGTATCGCCGGGGATCTCGTCCAGCGGTTCGACTTCCGCCATGATCATGCGGGAATCGTCATTGAATGTAGCGAGTCTGGCACGCTTCATTCCCGTAAAGGTGACCCGCATGAATCCTTCCTTGCGGCGGACGATCTTGATCTTCGCAAGTGTGCCGACGCTGTACAGATTCTCTCTGCCCGGATCATCCACCATGATGTCATTCTGACAGACAATGAACACAACGCTGTCGTAGTATGTCTGTGCTTCATTGATCGCCTGCAGGGATTTCGGACGTCCGACTTCGATCATGACATCCTGTCCTGGGAATACGATGATCCCCCTGGTCGCGATCACAGGAACTTTGACAGTAACATTCTCTCGCATGCACTTCACCTCCTTTTAGAAAATAAGACGCATGACGTCTTATTTCCGATGCATATATTTCGTTTTTTATTCCGCTTTTACGGCGTTGTTCTTGATGAATTCGTAAGCCTTCTGGTTCTTGACATCGTTCTTCATCATTTCCGGATCGATCATTGTCTTGAGCTGATCGACTTCCATGTTGTACTGGGATGCCAGATTTTCGAATTCCTTGTTGATATCATCTTCCGTCGGTGCCAGATTCTCAAGCTCGGAGATCTTTTCGAGACCGAGTCTCAGCGCAACGGACTTGGCTGCGTTCTCACGGTAATCTTCCTTCAGCTGGTCTGCTGTCCGGTTCATCATCTGCAGATAGGATGTCAGACTCATGTTGTAGGACTGGAGCTGGTTTGCCAGCTGGTTGATCTGGGCCTGCACTTCCTCATCAACGAGGACATCCGGCAGATCCACTTCGATCTTTTCATACAGTTTGTCAAAGAGCTTGTTGTCAGCAGCAGCTTCTGCTTCCTTCTGCTTTCTTTCCGTGAAGTCCTTGCGGATGAATGCCTTCAGGTCATCCAGTGTTTCAACATCCTTGTAGGACAGGTCAGCTGCGAATTCATC
>CADBPK010000314.1 GCA_902796465.1 uncultured Erysipelotrichaceae bacterium
ACGACCAGCGCCGACCGGAGGGAGGCGCCCGATTTCGATTGTTCTGTCAATACTTTCGAGTAAAAAAATCAAGAAAAAAAACACCCACACTGTTTTCAAGTATGGGTGTGTGCATCTTTACTTCAGTACATGCTTAACTTAATGACGTTGCCCACGGGTTCTCTTTTCTTTATGACCGGAAATGCGGAATATCCAGCAGATCCGGTTTTTCTTCACCCTCCGGTTTTCTGCCCCGGAGGGCGATTTTTCTTGTATTGCCGGAAAGTCTTGTATACAGATACAGGATCTCCGGCAGTTCTTCCGGATCTATTTCACAGCCGAATGACTCTGCCAGATAATCCTCCACCTTGTCTGCCGGCATATCATCGATCATCCGCAGGAAGAGCGCATGCACGACTTCCGTATCCATCATGCCCTGGGAACGGGCAACGACTTCCCTGAATTCCTGCCAGTCCTCATCACTGTACGGATACCGGTACATGCCGATCTCCCGGATCTCATCATAGGAAGGGATCACGTACGGTTCATTCTCCAGTGTCTTTTCATATTCCCGGTAATACTTCGCCCGGTACAGTTCTTCGTGGATGAGTTTGCCGTCATCCAGGACCAGGTCCTCTTCCGGATCATACTGTTCCAGCATCTTCAGCACACCGGCTTCATCGGTATGATATGACGGGCTGCGGTTGAACAGGTCCGCGAAGACGAAGACCGGCGCCATCCCGTAATAGTAGATAAAGGCAGTCTTGCAGTCACGGAACCATGCCCTCTTTTTTCTCTCTTCCTGGAAATTCCATGTATCGATCTCTTTGTATACTTCCGCAGCGTCCCTTGTCATCTGCAGGATCCCGAAATCCGACATATGGAAATACTCTCTGGGAAACGGCGAGAACTCGATCATATCAAAGACATTGTCCGGCATTTCGATCCCGCCTTCCTCTGCCATTTCCGTGACCAGCGCGATCTCCTCATCATGCAGGTCGCTGAAAGCCTCCCGCATGACGGCCGGTTTCAGCATGATCCCGGCCAGTTCTTCCGCAAGTTCCGTCTGATTCCTGCCGGCGCTTTCGATCCCGTAGTCATGTGCCAGACCGATCAGTTCCGAAAAGGAGTTTTCCCCTTCCAGCATAGCCTCCAGCGTATCATAGCCATCCACAATATCCGAAAGACCGTACCTGCCGGCAGCTGCTTCCGTCAGTCTTTCCAGGATACCGACAGCCGCGGTCTGCTTCATCTCTTCTCTTTCTTCTCCGATGAGATGATCCGGCAAAGCGTTTTCCACAGCCTCATCCAGGATCTTCATCAGTTTTCTGATCACATTATCCATTGTCTGTCTCCTTGTATACAGCGAGTTCATCGCCGGTCTCTATTCTGTATTCATTCTCCGGCAGTACGGTTTTTCCGTTCCGCCGTACCAGTACGACCGCGTATCCGGTTTCCGAATGTATCTCATCAATTCTTTTCCCGGTCCATCTGCTGTCCGGTCCGATGATCATCTTGATCAGATCAAAGTCCAGGGCAGCGGAACTGTTCATCGCTTCCGTATAGTTTTCCACAAATCCGGCAGATATGATACCGGTCGGGATCGCCACGACCATGACGCCCAGGATCGAGATCACGATTGCCATGGCCTTTCCCATCACCGTGACCGGATAGATATCCCCGTAGCCTACCGTCAGTAATGCCGATACGCTCCACCAGATACCGGACAGGGCATTTTTGAACGCTTCCGGCTGTGCTTCATGTTCAGCGCTGTACATGCACAGGGAAGATGCCATGATCAGGATCAGCAGGATGAATAAAGAGAACGCGATCTGGTTCTTCTTTTCCTTCAGGACCGAACGTATGACATTAAAGGAATCATATGAGGCATTGATCCGGAACAGATGGAAGATCCTCACCACCCTCAGCATACGGAATGCCACGAAACCGGACAGGAAGAAGAACGGCAGGATCGTAAGCAGGTCCACGATACCGTCATAGGACAGCAGGAACGCGCATACAGCTTCCTTCTTTGTTTTGCCGGGATACAGGTAATCTGCCGTCCAGATGCGCAGACCGTATTCCACACAGAAGATCAGGATAGTTACTGTCTCCAAAGCCTCCAGAATATCCATCCACGGTTCCAGCGAACTGAATGTCTCCAGAAACATTACAGTGATATTGATCAGGATCACGGCCGCAATGAAAATATCAAACCCATGGCTGATAAAATCACCCCTGTTTCCGATCTGAATGATCTCAAAAACGCGTCTGCGGATCTGATCCGTCTTTTTCTTCATACCTGCATTATACAACGTGATACTTCCCCCGACCGAAAGTTTCTGTAAACAAACTGTCTGTTTGTCGTAAGATAATTGTATCGGAGGAGAACATCATGGACGTACGGAATTCAATGCGCATTACGCAGACATGCCGCACCATCACGGAACTGATGGGGATCGAAGCACCGGAGAAAGCTGACGCTGCCAACGAGGCAGTCCTGGCAAAAGCGGAGACCGTATTCCGGGGAAAGCCGGCAGAACGCATCCTGCTGTATAATCCGGACGCCATTGCCCTCTGGCTGTATCAGAAATATACGGAAAAATTCATCCCGGTCATCGAAGAAACACAGACAGCACTGCCCGTTTTATCCGTCATGCCGTCCGTTACACCGGTCTGTTTCGCTTCCATGTATACGGGACTGATGCCCGCGGATCACGGCATCCAGGCATATATCAAACCGGTGGTCAAAGCAGATTCCCTGTTTGACGCGGCGATCCGGGCCGGAAAGAAACCAATTATCATATCCACCGTCGGGGACAGTCTGACCGAGATCTTCAAAGAACGGGATATGGATTATATCGAATGTGAAACTCCGGATGAATGCAATGAAAAAGCGCTGGAAGTCATCGCGGCAGATAAACATGACATCGTCCTCTGCTACAACGCGAACTTCGACAGCACCATGCACCGCTGGGGACCGGAGGCGGAGATCTCCCTCGCCCAGCTGGATCATAACGCCGCTGCATTTCACACCCTGTGTGAGGCAGCTAAAACCGCATGGGCCGGAAAACGCTGTGTATTCACCTTCCTGCCGGACCACGGCTGTCATGAGATCGACGGAAATTTAGGCAGCCATGGACTGGATATGGACGCGGATATGAATATCATTCATTTCTACGGTTTTTTCAATAAGGAGCGAACATGTTAACGACAAACTGGCACACACATACAAAGCGATGCGGGCACGCGGTCGGGGAAGAAGAGGAATATGTCGTTTCCGCCATCCACGCAGGTCTCAAGACACTGGGCTTCAGCGAACATGCGGCCTATCCGGTACCGGATCCGACGGAACATATGCCCGTTGAAGAGATCAATGAGTACTTCCGGACGGTCCGCAGCCTGAAGGAAAAATACAAAGATCAGATCGACATCCATCTCGGCATGGAAGTGGAATACTATCCGGATCAGTGGGAACTGTTAAGCAGATACCGGAAGGAAACGGATTACTGCATACTCGGACAGCACAGCCTGACCTTCCGGGGAAAAAGCTCCTACCGTCTCAAAACCCCCGAGCATCTGAAGGAATACGCCGACAAGATCGAGGAAGCCTGCCGGCACGGACTGTGCGATATGATCGCCCATCCCGATGTGGCGCTGTACAGCTATCCGGTGATCGATGATGCGGTCATCTATACGGCAGAACGTCTGGCGGAGATCTCCCTGCGCTATGACATCCCGCTCGAGCTCAATGCCGGCTCCGGCGTGCAGAGAGGCCTTGTCCTGTACGATGACGGACCGCGGTATCCGTATCCCGTACGCGCATTCTTCGAAGTATTCGCGAAACATCAGTGTAAGATCGTGCCGGGTCTGGACATCCATGATCCCAATAACTTCTTCACCGACAAATGGCTGGACAGGGCATTTGAGGTCGTGGAAGGACTTTCCTGCAATATCATCGAGGATTACGACATCATCACCCCGGCAAAAAAGCGGAAACAGTATTTCCGCTGAATCATCTAAAAAAAGCAGGCTGCTTTGATCCGGGGCCTGTCAAGTAGACACAGGAAATATCTAAAGTAACACATGGGGTTACCAAATAAACCTGGGGAAAGCTCAATCTGACCCGGGGACAAATTTGGGGTCTTAAAAGAAAAGAAGGCAATGAATTCATA
>CADBPK010000315.1 GCA_902796465.1 uncultured Erysipelotrichaceae bacterium
TCGGAATCGGGAATCCCCACAGCAACCCGAACACACTCAGTTTCAGCGTATTCATCAGGTACCTCATGAAGTCCGGCGATGACAGGAAGCGGGAGAAATGCTCCATACCTACCCATTCACTGCCGAGAATCCCACGGATCGGGTTATATTCCGTAAAGGCAATCAGAATACCACCCATGGGAATGTACCTGAAGATTATTGTCAGCAGGAATGCCGGCATAATAAAGATCAGATACAACTGCCAATGCTGTTTGATATACACCATCGCATTATGGAACTTCGAAGAGGAAGCAACCTGAGCCGTACTGTTTTCAGAACCTTTTCCCATTAAAACCCTCCTTATAATTTAAGAGAAGTTTCACTTCCGGACATGCACGCCGCGGCAGTCTGTGCATTGTCTGAAAGCGGTTACTTCGAGATAGTTTAATAGTACCATTCACATCCTTCAAACGCAATAAGATTGTGCATTTGCACCTTTCCTTTTTGTGAAAAGCCATTAATTTCGTGCATTATTTTGTATATTTCATCCGGTTTCATTCAAAATATGCTATAGTTACTTTGTGCATTTGCACATTCTTTCTGTGTATCCCCGGCAGCGTGACCGGATGGGAAGAATGTGATGAAAGAGAAGTTTTAAAATGAATAAGAAAGTTACAATTCAGGACATTGCAGATGCTCTGGGTATTTCAAGGAACACTGTGTCCAAAGCAATCAATAATACCGACGGAATTGCTGAAGTTACCAGAGAGAAAGTACTTCAGAAAGCTATCGAAATGGGATATAAGCAGTTCTCCTACGTATCTTCCCTCAGCAATATCGGTCACCGTGAAGAAGCCGCGGCGAAAACAGAACTGCTTGGTGAGATCGCAGTATTCAGCACATCCTATATCAGCAATTCGCATTTTGCATCCCCCATGCTGGATAAGATCCATCAGGAACTTTCAACGATGGGCTATACGCTGACATTTCATCGGATCAGAAGAAGCGCATTTCAGACCGGCGAGCTTCCTTCGACATTTTTCCTGGAACGGGTGAAAGCGATCGTCTGTGTTGAAGTATTTGACGCTTCCTACTGCGATATGCTCTGCGATCTGGGATTGCCGATCCTGTTTATTGACGGACCTGCAAGACGCGGTGAACATTCCGTCAATGCGGACCTGCTGATGATGGAAAACTTCAGTGAGATCACCCACTTCATACATATCATGCTTGACAGGGGATTTCGAAAGATCGGCTTTATCGGTGACTATAATCACTGTCAGTCTTTCTGGGAACGCTACTGCGCCTTCAGAGCCGCAATGGCGATCGCAGACATACCGGTCAGGCCGGAGTTCGTGATCCACACAAAAGATCAGGATCTGGAAGCACTTGCGAATGAGCTCGACAGCCTCGGGGAACTGCCTGAAGTATTTATCTGTGCAAATGATTTCGTGGCGATCGATGCCATGAAACTGCTGGAAATGAAAAGCAGTGAGATCCTGCACAACGTGCACTTTCTCGGATTCGATGATTCCCACGAATCCAGATTCTTCTATCCGGCTCTTTCAACAGTACATATCCATTCACAGGCAATGGCCTTCTCGGCATTACATCTTCTCCTGACCAGGATCGAAGAACCGACGATGGAATACCGTACTATCTATGTCGCCTCTGACCTTGTTTTAAGAGAAACGACAGAATTCTGATTGGAGATTATTCATGAATATTTTTTCCTATGACAGCAAATTCAGTCAGATCATGATCAAGCTGAGTTTCAGCAGCTGGCTGAATGTATTATGGATGTTATGCTCGCTGCCCATCTTCACGATCGGCGCTTCAACGACGGCTTTGTATTCTGTAACACTGAAGATCGCGGATGATGCGGAGACCAATGTCACAAAACAGTTCTTCCAGGCATTCAAGGAAAACTTTGCCCAGGCGACAAGACTCTGGCTGATCCTGCTTGCCGTCGGTGCCGTGCTCGGGACAGACGCATATATCGTTACCCATCTGCGTTCCGCATCAACCGGAGCACCGGCTGTGTTCTGGACGCTGAACCTGGCCTTGCTCATCGCAGCCGCCATCGTATATGTAGTTTTACTGATCTATGTATTCCCGCTAATCGCGAGATTTGAAAACAACGACAAAGCCATGATCAAGAATGCCCTCCTGATCGGCTTCCACTATCTGTTCTGCACGATCTCGGTCGCAGCGATCCACTTTGCCATGTTCTTTGCGGTCGTTGCCATCTTTACACCCCTGGTTATTTTCGGGGAAGGATTGTGCGCCCTGCTTTCATCCTTACTGATGATCAATGTGTTCCACCTGGTGGCCGGAACACCGGAAGAGGCTGAAGAATGAGAGGATCTCCTGAAGAACGCGCTGCTGTAAAGAAATCATTCCAGCGCATGAACTTTAAAGAAAAAGCAGCCTATATCGCTACGTACTACAGACTGCCGCTGTTTACCGCATTCGTTGTCCTGGCCGTACTCATCTCTTCGATCTACCGCCAGGTCACCAAAAAGGAAGTCATCCTCTATGAAGCGTATATCAACTTCGTTGCCGGTGAAACACTCACCGGACAGCTGACGGATGACTATCTCACTTATACGGAACGGGATCCGAAAAAGACAGATGTCCTGGTCTACGCGGATCTCTACATCGACGAAGACCCGTCCATACCGGACCATCAGTACGCATATGCTTCCAAGATGAAGATCCTCGGAGCGATCAGTTCCAAGAAAATGGATATTGCCCTGATGAACGAAAACGGATATGAACAGATGTCCGCGAGCGGTTTCCTGATGAATATCGATGCAGTCCTGAATCTGAACCCTGAACTGCGCGAAAAACTGGAGCCGTATATCACCAAGGGAACCGTCATTCTGGAAGACAATTCCGTGGAATATAACCTCAATGAGGCGGACTCATATGAGGCTGTAACCGAAGAAGTCAACAACGCAATCAACGTTTCTTCATTTCCGGTATTCACAAATGCCGGAATTGAGGATAATCTGTATATAGGGGTTATTGTGAACACCCAGCATCTTGATGAAGTGCCAGTCTATCTGGAGTATCTTCTCAATCTCAAATGACCGTGCTTAGTGCACACCTAAAAAGGCTGTAACGGTGAAAGACCGTGCCAGTAAGTCGGGGCCTTTTTGAAGCTTTAACCGGCCGCCGGCTTCATAATTCTTTCAAACCATAAGAAAGGGGCAAAAAAAATTTATGGCAACTGTATCACTGAGAAAGATCCAAAAGATCTATCCGAACACTGAACCTTCCAAGCCGAAAAAGAAGAAGGGCAAAAAGGAAGAAAAACCAGTCGAGGAAAAATCCTACAAGCTGAAAGTCACTGACGAAGGCGTTGTAGCTGTCGATGATTTCAATCTCGAAATCGCTGACAAGGAATTTATCGTTCTTGTCGGACCTTCCGGATGCGGAAAATCGACAACACTGAGAATGGTCGCAGGTCTTGAAGAGATTACGCGCGGCGAACTGTACATCGATGGCAAGCTGGTCAATGACGTGGCACCGAAGGACAGAGATATCGCAATGGTATTCCAGAACTATGCTCTGTATCCGCACATGACAGTCAGACAGAACCTCGAATTCCCGCTGAAGCTGAGAAAAGTTCCTCAGGCTGAGATCGATGAGAGAGTCAGCGAAGCAGCTGAAATCCTCGGTATCACACAGTATCTCGAAAGA
>CADBPK010000316.1 GCA_902796465.1 uncultured Erysipelotrichaceae bacterium
AAGATCTCATTGTGGTCTCCCGGATGAAGCCCGAACAGCATGACAAAGAATACATGCCACTGGAAGTTCGAATTAATTACACTTTGCCAGTATCTTCCAATCGAATCGCAGAATGGCTTATCGCTGTGAAATTCCTTGTCCAGTGTAATGCCGATCCGGAAATCGACACCGGTTTCGGAGAGATAGTTGAGATGATCGAGATAATCCACCATCTTTTCGCGGTTGTGCTCTCCGTTTACAAAATGACGAATATAAAGGAACTGTGCAAGTATTGCCGAGCATTTGCGGAAATCAGTCGTAAACCCTACTGATTCCTTCATTTTCCGGTTGACAAGTTCATTGATACTGCTTGCCACAAAGATTTTGAATCCCTTGTCATCCATGCCGATCTGTGCCCGGTTGGACTCTTCGGAGATCTGCTTGTACATGATTTCCAGCTGACGGTCAACGATATCCAGGTTATCTCTTATTGCGCCGAGCATGCTTTTATTAAAGGAATCGTATGCAACGAAGTCAGGATTCTTGTAAACAACTTCATGCTCGATCTCACTCCAGAAAGCGTGTACAAGCGACTTTATCTGCAGTTCAAAATTGACCTGTTTATCATTCAGCACATAATAGCCGTCCAGCCGGTAGATCGTGAAACCGTTTCTCTGCAGCTGCGGCTGCGGCATACTGAGATTCATAAACAGATGATCATCATACCGGCAGCGGGCATATCCCTTCTTTTTCATTTCGAAAAAGCGGTAAAGAGAATGATAAATATTCATTTCATTACGTATAAAACGGCACTGAACGGTGATGCCGATCAGATCGTGAAGGTTATCGAGTGCCTCTTCCGGATTGTCATAATCAAGATAAAACTGTTTCCGGATCAGTTTTTCACGCAGGCTTTCTTCCTGCTTGATACGTGTCTGTAGGGAAACAGCAGTATCATCCTGATTGATGATGAGCTGCCTGAAAACAGCATTGAGAATACTTTCAACTTCCATATAAAGCGCCATATTGTTTCGGTATAGCGCAACGATGTCATCTATAAACTGAAATAATGCCAATTCCATAATTTTTACCTGATGCGAAGTGATTTCGGATATTTGTTTTTCAGGGACTGTCCGTCGCTTCTCACGCCTCCGAGCACATATCCGCGGAAAGTTACCGCATACCAGCCTTTTTTCTTTGCTGAGCTGATTGCTTCCCCGTGCAGATAGGCGGTCACTTCTTTTTCTGATAATTCTATTGTACGCAGGAAGGGTTTATATGTGGAAGTGAAAAAATGGTGAGAAAACTCGAATCTGTTGTTTTTGATCTCGCCGATGAACACCTGTGAACCGATCACATGAAGTTTTCCTGTATCAATAAACGGATGGGTGCCTCCGTATATTTTCTGGCCGATCACACGGTAATACGGATACTGGAAGCCGATCATTTCGGCGATTTCCTTCCGGACATGATCCGGTATTTTATCGCTTTTGAGAACCTGGAGAGTATTTCCGTTTCCCTCCCCATTCCGGATCATTCTGGCCATGAAATGTCCTTCACCGCCGTCCATGGGAAAAATCCGGTGCATCATTTTTGTGCGCGGATCTGTACCGATTCCTTCGCATCCGGCAGATAATGATACTGGGAGCAGTTCCATATCGGTATATTTATCAAGAAAGCGGAGTATCGTTTCTTCATTTTCCATGCGGTTGAATGTGCATGTGGAATACATCAGAATACCTCCCGGTTTCAGGCACCGGCGGGCGTTTTCAAGAATATGATACTGTCTGAGAGCACAGTGTTCAGGAGAATCAGGCGTCCATTCCTCTGCCGCATCCGCATCCTTGCGGAACATGCCTTCGCCGGAACATGGGGCATCGCAGAGAACCGCATCAAAAACACCTTCGAACTGTTCGGCGATCCGCATGGTATCGCTGTTTAATACGATACAGTTGGCAATGCCGTGACGGATGATATTTTCCTGAAGGATCCGTGACCTTCCTGTATGGATTTCATTTGCGGCAAGCAGTCCTTCTCCCTTCAGGATCTCCCCGATCTGGGTGGATTTCGAGCCGGGAGCCGCACAGAGATCAAGGACAAGCATGCCCGGACGGATGCCGATCTGTTCCGCAACCGCACCGGCGCTCGGTTCCTGCATGTAGAACAATCCTGCCTTGTATGCAGGGATCCGCGCAACAGGATCCTGGTTCAGAAGATAATAGCCATGTTCGCAGAACGGCGATTTCTCATGCGGTAGTCCGCATACATCAAAAAAATCCTGATCAGTGATCTTCAGAGGATTCACCCGGAACCCCCGGAAAGCCGGCTGACCGCAGGATTCCAGAAACAATGGATAACGATCCTGCAAAAGATCTTTCATTTCATTCAGAAATACTTCGTTCATAATTCAGCAGTACCTTTTTTATACTGAATGCATCCTGTTCCAGCTGCAGGATCAGATTGTTCTTGCTGCGGAACTGCCTTTCTTCACGCATATACTTCAGGAAATCAAATGTCACGTGACGGCCGTATAGCATATCGGAGAAATTGAAAACATGTGCCTCAACGGAAATATCATTCCGGAAATTGAAAGTCGGATTATGGCCGACATTGATCATTGCCCTGTATGGCTTTCTGGCCACTTCTACATAACCGGCATAAACACCTGTTTTCGGAAGCAGATACTCTTCGCTGAAATCAAGATTGATCGTCGGAAATCCCATGGAAGTTCCCTGATGGTTTCCATGCATGACAATTCCTTCGATCTGATACGGATAACCGAGCATTTTATGTGCTTCTTCCATGCGTCCGTGCACGATCGCTTCGGAAATTCTCGTACTTGATATCTTTCCCTTTTCATCCGTTACAGCATCGATAACTATTAGATCATAACTGATGCTGTCACGCAGGGTATCGCAGTTTCCTTTTCCCATATAGCCGTAATGAAAATCAAATCCGCAGATCAGTCCTTTCAGATTGATGGAAGAAAGAATGATATCCACAAACTGCTGCGGTTCCAGCAGTGACATTTCACGGGTGAAGTTCAGAATAATGATATTCTGTATGCCCAGTGCGATCGCACGGTTCATACGCTGACGCATCGTGGAAATATGACGTATATCCTGTGCACCTTTGATTGCGACCCAGGGATCCGGATCAAAAGTAATCAGTGCGCTTTCACAATTCTTCTGTTTTGCGAGCCTGACCGTTTCCGTGATGAGCTTTTGATGTCCCAGATGCATACCGTCAAAATAACCGATACAGGCACATACCGGAACATTGAACGGTTTCAGTTTTTCAAGATTGACAATATGCTTTCTCATCAGAAAAGCCCTCTTTCACAATGGTAACGGTTTTTCCCTGTTTTTCGGTAAGCCGCGAGAAGTTCTCCCACCGGGGAGACCAGGATGACAATACCAGAATCACAGGGCAAAGTGATATCCATGCCGCTGCGTACCTTTTTCTCTTCCTCTGTCTGAATGACAGGAAAGCGTCTGGAAATAACACGGAGGGGATCATGGATCAGGTCCTCTTCTGTCAGCTCATCCGGCGCATGGGCATCTTCAACTTTTATATGTTCAATTGCCGTTCTTTTCAGGGATGTCATTGCAGCTTCTTCGCCCAATGCATCTGCGAAGTCGCGGATCAGGGAGCGTATATACGTACCTTCCGAAACGACTGCATCCATACAGAACCGGTTTTCTCCGATCCGGCTGACAGTGAGTGAATCAACTGTGATCCTGCGTGCCTTGCGTTCGATTTCAATTCCTTCTCTTGCGTAGGAATAAAGCGGCCGTCCGTTTTTCTTCAGCGCAGAATACATAGGCGGAACCTGATCGGTTTCCCCGACAAAGGAATCAGCTGTCCTTTTCAGTTCTTCATCTGTGTGAAAAGAAGGTTCCTTCTTCAGTATCTCAGTGCCCCAGATATCTTCCGTATCTGTCCTGATGCCGAACATGAATTCGGCAATATAATGTTTCTGATTTTTAACACAGTACGGGATCAGTTTCGTATACTTGCCCATCAGGATGATCATCAGTCCTTCGGCACCCGGATCCAAAGTTCCGGTATGTCCGGTCTTTTTTTCATGATATATCCTGCGGCATTGTCTGACAGCGTCAAAAGATGTAATACCTGCCGGCTTATTGACTAATAGAATTCCATCCATAAAACAACGATATTATAACAAGGAATAAGATGTTTTAAAACATAATCCGCTCCGTATATCTTCCTGCATCTGAAATATCATCCGTATCATGATCTATCCGTTATAATGGATAGCATGAAGCGAGTTTACATCGAAATTACGAATATATGCAATCTGCGCTGTGCATTCTGTGATCCGGGAAAGAGACCGGCCAGTATCATGTCTGTCGGGGAATTCAGACATGTACTGGAAGAGGTCCGTCCGCTTACAAAATACATCTATCTGCATGTACAGGGCGAACCTACCCTGCATCCATATTTTGAAGAAATCCTTTCCGTCTGTGATGAATATGATATGAAAATACAACTTGTGACAAACGGCACAAATCTGCGTACGGAGTATCTGTCACATCCTTCTGTACGGCGCATATCCGTTTCCCTGCAGAGTACGGATTATCAGAATAACTTTAATGCGGAAGCGTGTCTCAACGTACTGGAGGAAATGATCTCCTGCCTCGGTGCACAGCAGTATCTGGAGATACGTTTCTGGACGAATGATCTGGGAAATAATGCCCGTTTGTGTATGGATCTGCTGCGTCAGAAACATACGTTTCTTCCTACCGCAAGAAATAACAGCTGGCAGATCGCACCCAATACTTTTGTTTCCTTCGCAGATACGTTTGAATGGCCTTCAGCTGTCAAAACGGAAGAAACCGATAAAGGAACATGTCTGGGCGGGATCCAGCAGATCGCCGTGCTTTCAGACGGGACTGTAGTTCCCTGCTGCCTTGATAAAGATGGTGAGATCAACCTCGGCAGCATTTTCAAAACACCATTAAAAAAGATCCTGGCATCAGACAGATACCTGGATCTTGTTCAGAACTTCAGAAACGGAACGGTCAGAGAACTGCTCTGTCAGAAATGTACTTTCCGCCGAAGATTCTCCGATTGATCATACAAGATCTGTTTCGGAGAAAGAATCAAGTTCTTTTTTCAGCGTACTGCTGATATCCGCTATGACTAATTCATCAAACGGGTTGCGGAGATGACATGCCTCCAGAAGCTTCGTAAATGTCATTGTACCGCCGAGTCTGCACAAATGGAGGTAATCCTGCCAGCATTCGGGATCACCCTGCATGGAGCGGATATGGAACTGGTGCGCGCATACCTGCGCCAACGTGTAGTCAATGTAATAGAAAGGTGCCTGGAAGATGTGTAGCTGACGGAACCACCAGCATCCTTTTTCCAGAATTGCACTCTCTGTGTAATCCTTATATGGCATATACATTTTTTCCAGTCTTCTCCAGCATGATTTTCTCTCTTCCGGTGTCCATTGCGGATTTGCATAGACTTCGTGCTGGAAATGATCTACGAGCACACCGTACGGCAGGAACATCAGGGTGCCGGCGAGATGCGCATATCTGTATTTTGTCACGTCTTTCCCGAAGAAATTGCGGAGCCACGGATACGCAAAGAATTCCATTGACATGGAGTGGATCTCACAGGATTCAGCGGTTGGTGAACTGACTTCGAAAACCGGAATATCTTTTGCCAGATAGTACTGGAATGCATGACCTGCTTCATGTGTAAGGACATCCACATCTCCGGATGTTCCGTTGAAATTACTGAAAATAAACGGAACCTTGTATTCCGGAATCGGCGTCATATAGCCGCCTGTTTCCTTGTTGGGCTTGCTGACGAGATCAAAAAGAGAATTATCAGCCATCATATCAAAGAATTCTCCGGTTTCCGGGCTCATCTCACGATACATCTTCCGGGCCGCTTCCACCAGATCATCCGCACTGCCTTCCGGAACAGGATTTCCGGTCGGGAAATGATGGTCAAGATCATAGTAATTCAGTCTGTCATAACCAAGACGGATTCTCTGTTTTTTATACAATTCAGATACAAGAGGAACGATATATTTACGGACGCCTTCCCTGTACCTGCTGACCATCTCCGTATCATAATCAAGTCGGGACATGCGCAGATATCCGAGAGAAGTATAACTGTCAAAGCCCAGCATTTTTGCGATTTTAGTACGGACACAGACAAGTTCATCAAATATCCTGTCAAATTCCGCTTCATTCTGACTGTAGAATTCCCCGCATGCTTCGCCTGCTTTTTTTCTGGTTTCCCTGTCAGGCGAAACAGCTTTAGCAGCAATCTGTGAAAGATTCAGTATTTCTCCTTCAAAAGGAATTTTCGCGGAAGCTTTCAGTTTGCTGTAGGCACTTGAAAGCTTGTTTTCTTCGGTAAGAAGCGGAATGATCTCCGGTGAAAATGCCTTCCTGCTGCATTCCGCAAGCTGAAAGAATGTTTCCGGAATATATGCATACAGTTCTTCCCTGAACGGGCAATCCAGACAGATTTCGTACAGCTGGTCATTCAGTTCTTCTATACGGGGATTGTTTTCATCCCAGAAATCATTTTCATCACTGTAAAAGGAATCAGATGTATCGATCGTATGACGGACTTCAGAAAGAACCGACATCGTATAAACGTGTGTTCTGATCACACTGATTTCCTGAAAAACATCCCAGAATCCAGCAGCGTTTTTCTGCTGCTTCAGCTTTTCAAAAAGAAAAGAAAGTTCTTCCCTGACCTTATCCAGATCAGGACGTTCATAAAGCATTTCATTAAATTTCATAAACACCTCACGTGTTTCAGTTTATCATATTTCAGAATACATCCAAAGTCATACCATCCCTGAGACGCAAAGCACTGATTGACACTGTACTGTCACAAAATGATCCGGTTATGTTTTCATAACACATGATATCTGTTGAAAGCCGGTATACACCACGCATTTCAGCGGACAGATAATCCTTGAGATGTATCAGATTCATCATTAATGATTCACCCTTCTGAAACAGCACTTCAAAGGTAAGATCACTGACGATAAAATGC
>CADBPK010000317.1 GCA_902796465.1 uncultured Erysipelotrichaceae bacterium
ATCGCCTACCACCAGAAGGGAATTCTCCGGACCGGTGAGCTGTCTGATCAGTGTGTACTGGATCTTGTCGATATCCTGGAACTCATCCACCAGGACATCATCGTAGCGCTTCTGCCATTTTCCCAGTACCTCGGAAAAAGTCCGGAACATCTTTACGGTCACTAAAATAAGATCATCAAAATCCAGCGCGTAAAGATCCTGCTGGCGTTTGACATAATATTCATATACCTGCGCTTTTGTTTTGTCCCCGCTGAAAGAACCCGCCATCGCATAAGCTCTTTCCACGGTGATCTCAGCGCTTTTGTTGTTGGAAATATAATCCAGCATCGCGGAAAAGGAGATCGTGGAAGCCGCAATATTGAACTGCTTGTACGCTTCCCTGATCACGGCTTTCTGATCATCCTGGTCCATCACGGTGAAATTGCGCGGCCAGCCCATGCAGGTAATGTCTTCCCTGAGGATCCTGACACACAGCGAATGGATCGTGGAGATCCACGGTGAGGATGTCTCATCCTTCAACATCTTCCTTACCCGGTCCTTCATCTCGTTCGCAGCTTTATTGGTAAACGTAATCGCCAGGATACGGTGCGGCGCCCTTCCTTCGTCCTGGATCAGATGGGCGATACGTGTTGTCAGCACCCTGGTCTTCCCGCTTCCTGCCCCGGCGATGATGCGCAGGTATTTCTCATGAGAAAGGACAGCTTCTCTCTGTCCTTCATTTAACATTGATAAATCGATCATTTCTTTCTCATACTCCAGCCGGCGATATCTTCGTATCCGATCTTCCGGTAAAGATTCCCGGATTCCGGATTTCCGAAAAACAGGCACGGCATTTTGTTGTCCTGCAGAAGGTCATTGGACAGTTTTGCAATGCACTTTGTGGCAAGTCCTTTTCCGCGGCTGTCCGGATGTGTGCAGACATCCACCACCATGCCGAGGCTCCTGCATTCCGCTGTCGATCCGGCCATGGAAACAAGCTTGTCATTCTCGCGGATCCCGAAATATCTCCCGGTTCCTGTAACCAGGTTCAGACGCAGACCGTCAAGATCCTTGTCTGCGTTATCCGGGAAACAGATCCTCTGCAGTTCCGCAATATCATCGATATCCAGAAGATCCAGCGAAACGACGCCGGAAGTATCGATGTCTTCATTTTTACGCTCCATCTGCGCGAAGCTGCATTCGATCTTTTCCGGGAGGAGATCGAACGAATAACCGTCCAGCAGGCTGCTCTCACCGCCCGCGGACGTGATGTTGTACTCGCGGATCAGCCGGTCGACGAATTCCTGATCCCTTCTGTCTTCATAGCTCTGCAGACAGAGATTATGCCGGTAGACAAGATATGCCGCATGAATGCCGTCTTCATCCTCATCTATATATACATGCTGGAAATCCTTGTCAAATCCGAAATTTTCAATATCGCCGATAAAAAACAAATTCAGTGCCGGATCGAGATCCAGATAATCATTCAGTTTTTGTCTGTCATTTTCTGTACACTTTTTCATGTTCATTATTATATCATTCAATGAACTTCCGATGGCATGATATAATACGAATATGTTAAAAATCGCTGAAGAATGGACTGATTACAAACTGATTGACGCAGGCAGCGGGGAGAAGCTTGAACAATGGAAAAACGTAATCCTGCGCCGCCCTGACCCTCAGGCAATCTGGCCGGTCGAAGACTGGCGTATGTGGAATAAGGCAGACGCGGTATATCACCGCTCCGCAAAAGGAGGCGGCAGCTGGGAATACAGAAAACAATTTCCGGAATCCTGGACCATCTCCTATAAAAATCTCCGTTTCAAGGTTTCCCCTACCGGTTTCAAGCATACCGGCCTTTTCCCGGAACAGGCTGTGAACTGGGACTGGATGGGAGATCTGATCCGGAGCCATGCGGACGAAGAGATCCGCATCCTGAACCTGTTTGCCTATACCGGCGGTGCCACACTGGCATGTGCCGAAGCCGGCGCAGCCGAAGTTGTACACGTGGACGCTGCGAAAGGCATGGTGGAATGGGCAAAGGAAAACCGTGACCTTTCCCGCCTGCAGGAAAAAAAGATCCGCTTTATCGTGGACGACTGCCTGAAATTTGCGGAACGGGAAAAACGGAGAGGCCGCACATATCACGGCATTATTATGGATCCGCCTTCCTACGGGAGAGGGCCTAAAGGAGAAATGTGGAAATTTGAAAAAGATATCGTTCCGTTCCTGAAGAGCTGTCTGGAAATACTGGATGAACATGCACTGTTTGTCCTGATCAACGGCTATACATCAGGGTTCTCCTCCATCGTGCTGGAAGGCCTGATGAAGACCGTGATCCTGCCGGAACATCCGGACGGCAGAGTGGAATGCGGCGAAGTCGCCCTTCCCGCTGCTTCAAGAGACCTTCTGCTTCCGTGCGGTATTTACGGGAGATGGCAGAGAAATGATTAACGTTCTGTACGAAGACAATCACCTGCTGGTCGTCGAGAAACCGGTAAATATACCGGTGCAGGAAGACGCTTCCGGTGACGATGACTTTCTTTCCCTGTGCAAAGCCTACTTAAAGGAAAAATACAACAAGCCAGGAAATGTATATCTCGGCCTGGTGCACCGTCTGGACAGACCGGTCGGAGGGGTCATGGTATTTGCCAAAACCTCCAAAGCCGCGTCCAGGCTGTCAGACGCAGTGCGCCGCAATGCATTCGGCAAGCAGTATCTGGCGATTATAGATGGTCCTGTTTCTCCGGATAAAAGCGTTCTGAAGGATTATCTGGTCAAGGACCGCTCGTCCAATACCGTGCGTACGACAGATGAAGCTCACGGCAAATACTGCGAGCTCTCATACTCCCTGCTGGCACAAAAGCAGAACCGTTCGCTGGTGCAGATCGATCTGAAGACCGGAAGATCCCATCAGATCCGCGTGCAGTTTGCCTCCAGGGGAATGCCCCTGCTCAACGACCAGCGCTACCATCCGCATCCGGAAAAAGGGCAGATCGCTCTCTGGGCCAGCAGACTGAGCTTTGTGCATCCGGTCACGAAAAAACAGATGGTCTTCCAATCATATCCGAGACCTGTCTCACCTTGGAACGTATTTGAGGAGAGTATATATGGCAAAACCGGCAAAGAAGAATAAAAAAAGAAAGAAAAGGAGGCTGCGGAAGTCCTTCAAGATCGCTCTTGTCTTTCTGATTTTGACAGGAGTCCTTCTCATTGCGGTTCCGTGGATGAATCAGAATATCAAACTCAAGGATCTCGGCTATACACAGGAAGAGATACGGGCGATCCGGAAACATAAACTGACAAAGACGATCCTGGAAAAACAATACTATTCAACCTACCTGGCTGACTGTATCGTAAACGATAAGATCAGGACTAAATATCTGGATCTCTATGCCGTAAGGGATGAAGCCAACCCGCTGACAGCCGACGATATCCTTCTGTACGCAAGACTGCTGGACGACGGATATGAGGAAGATCAGCTTATCAACCTGTTCGCGAACCTGAGATTCTGGGAGATCACACCCCTTCTCATCTTCGACTATCAGTTTGATGAGAAACCGTATATTGACGACTGTCTGGCCCACAGGGATACCAATTCCGAATCCTCATTTACCCTCAGCGGATCCTATATGACTCCGTATGTCAATATGAAGGAAGTCGAAAAGAAGTTTGACAATACCGTATTTGTCAATCAGGTCTATCATCTGAATATCGATGATACACCGGCCGACCTGGTCCCGCTCGGAGACAATATCTCCACGCAGGGTCAGTCGCTCCGCAAGGAAGCGGCGGAAGCCTTCACCAGCTGGACGGAAGCCGCGATTGACAATAAAACGAATTTCTTCGCCGTCGCGTCATTCCGCTCATTCGACGAACAGAAAACTTCCTATCAGAGTTTCCTGCAGTCCATGTCAGTGGAAGAGGCAGACAAGAGATGTGCCAGACCCGGGCATTCCGAGCATCAGACGGGGCTGGCTGTCAATATAACGCCTACCTATGAAAATGATCCGGATTTCGCCGCTACGGAAACCGGGAAATTCGCCGCGAAAACCTGCACAAAATACGGGTTTATCGTACGCTATCCGGAAGGAAAGAGCCTGATTACCGGAATGGATCCGGAACCCGATCATTTCCGTTATCTCGGTATTGACCTGGCCAATGCTGTCCAGGGATCACATCTTACCTATGATGAATTCTACTGCCTGTATCTGAAAGACTGGCAGAATGGTTACTACCTGCCGGAAGAAGAAATACGCGACGACCTGTATTACCGCATCGGAATAGAAACAAAAGAATCATCTGATCAGTGATCAGATGACTCTTTTTCTTTGCCCATAAATGTGAATATTTCTTCTTTCAGTGCCTGCGCGTCACGGTATCCCAGCTGGAACAGGTCTTTCAGATCCGCAGGATCTCCCTTGAACCGTGAAACCTTCAATGTACGGCTTGGACGGATCATCAGTCCTGTTCCATCTTCAACCATCTGATTGACAATATCCATCTGTTTTCTGTAATTCAGATGACGTACGGTATAATCCTTTGCGATCTGCGGACATTCCTTATATGTCCGCTTCATCATCCATGTGAGGATGGGTGATCCCGGTTTACGCACATAATCCGCCGGCTTAGTCGTAATGACCAGACACTTTGTGCATCCTTTTTCCAGAGCTCTTTCAATCGGGATCATCTTCGTGATGCCCCCATCAAGCAGCCGGTGTCCTTTATATTCAATGACTTCTGATGCAATCGGAAGTGCACATGATGCGCGGAGCAGGTCCAGCTCGGGATCCATATCTTTTGGTTCGAACCAGATCGTCTTTCCCTCTTTCAGGGAATATGCCCCGATTTCCATCGGCGGATTTTTTTCGATCAGCGGTGTGACATCAAAATGACCTTTCTCCAGAAGATAGTGTCTGAACATATATTTGTAGGCCACATAATAGCCTTCTCTTCTCAGCGCCCTGATGCCGACCACTTCCGGGTCGCTGGCATAGTTTACTGGTGCGTTGTACATATTTTTCATATCTCCCAGCAGGAATGCGGAAAGATATACCGCACCGCTGGAAATACCTACATGATAATCAAATGTAATTCCCTGTTCATACAGCCATGACAGAGCACCGGCAGTATAGGCACCGCGCAGACCCCCGCCTTCCAGAACCAATCCGTATTTTTCCATGTTGTTTACTTCCTTTCTCAGAACAGCGGCATAAACGCTTTTAATGAGCCTCTGAACAGCCTGACCGGTATCCGTGTCCGGCTGATATCGTCGATCGTGATCTCCTTTGATTTTGCGAGTGAATCAAGGAAATCTTTTTTCATTTTACTGATAACTGCCTTGTCCGACAATATAATACCATCTTCAAAATGCAGATAATAACTTCTGTAATCCGTATTGATCGATCCGACAAGACCGATCTTGTCATCCGCCAGGATATTCTTGGCATGATTGAAGCCCGGTGTAAACTCATAGATCCTGACACCGGCTCTGATCAGCGGTGCATAATTTCCTTTTGTGATCTGGTTGGTTATGATCTTATCCGGAATATGCGGTACCAGGATCCTGACATCCGCCCCGTTTTTGGCTGCCTGGATCAGGGATATCGTCATGCTTTCATTCAGGATCAGATAAGGCGTATCGATATAAATATAATCAGCCGCATGATTGACGATATTCAGATGCATGCCCAGACAGGTCTGTTCATCATCTGTCGGGGAATCCGAGAACGGCAGATAGTAACCTGTTCCTTCGATGTCGTCTGCCGGCAGCTTATACTGGAGATAATCCACTGTGTCATCTCCTTTCAGATAACTGTACATACCGAGAAACATCACGGTAAATGACCATACAGCCCTGCCCTGGATCATGACAGCGCTGTCTTTCCAGTATCCGAAGCGCTTGATGAGATTGACATATTCATCTGCCAGATTGACCCCGCCGGTAAAGGCAACGCGGTTGTCGATCACACAGATCTTGCGGTGATCCCTGTTGTTCATCTGGACGATCAGCGCCGGCCTGAGTTTGTTGAAACGGAAAGCCTCGATCCCGTATTCTTTCAGTTTTCTGTCATAATGCCTTGGGAGCGTGACACATCCGAAATCATCATAGATAATTTTGACTTTAACGCCGTCCATGGCTTTCTGTTTCAGGATCGCCAGAATTTCATCCCAGAATTTACCTTCATCGATTATGAAGTATTCCATGAAGATGAAATGCTTTGCTTTCCGTAACTGATTCAGAAACTCAGGCTTCCATTCTTCACCGCTCGCATAGTATCTCGCGCTGGTGTCCCGGTAGACCGGGAAACCGCATCTGTCCATGCCATAACGGAATATACAGCCGTGTACGGGGTCAGCTTCCGTGATCTGATCCAGCAGTTCATGATCCTTTTCAAGGAGGTCATACATCTGCCTGTTGGCATGGATCGTCCCGTTTCTGATCTTCTTAGGAACCTTTTTATTTCCGGCCACAAGATAAAGCGGAACCCCGAGGATCGGAAGGACAAGCACGGTGATGGACCAGGCGATCTTGAAATACGGTTCTTCCTGCAGATTGATGATATAGATGACCATCAAGAAGCCGATCAACTGGATCAGCCAGAAAAACTGAAAAGCCGCAGCGGTCTGATAAAGAACCATAACAAAAAACATCATCTGCAGCAATATCAGTACTGCCACCATGACAAGTCTGCTTGTGAAAACTTTGATCAGCCTCTGCATAAATATATATTATACCCTAAAACC
>CADBPK010000318.1 GCA_902796465.1 uncultured Erysipelotrichaceae bacterium
ACTTATGTGCGCTTCGGGGATAAAGTTTATTCACCTGTCATCGACCAGGGAGAAGCGGATTACATAGTTTCCTTCGAAGCGCTCGAAGCGGCAAGATGCCTCCCCTTCCTGAAAGAGGACGGTGTCATCGTTACAAATACCCAGCAGATCGACCCGATGCCTGTCATTACCGGCGCGGCAGTATATCCGGAGAATATCATTCAGAAGATGAAGGATACCGGTGCCCGGATCGATGCGCTTGACTGTCTGTCAATTGCCGAAAAGGTCGGTTCCTCAAAAGCTGTAAACATGGTGCTGATGGGCCGGCTGTCTCATTACTTCGACATTCCGGTGGAGGCCTGGATGGCATCCATGGAGGCAATCGTTCCGCAGAGATTCATTGAAATGAATAAAAAAGCGTTTGCTTTAGGAAGAGAGACAGAGTAAAGTAATTACTATATTTTTCCGGTGAAAACTGTTGGAAGGGAGAGACCATGGAAAGATATTATCAGAAAGAGATCGAATGCGCACCGCGTGAGGAGATCCGTAAACTGCAGGATGAAAAACTGATTCGACAGATTCATCACGTATGGGACAATGTGCCTTATTACCGTAAGAAAATGGAAGAAAAAGGTGTTACACCGGCTGATATCAAATCAGTTGATGACATTTCGAAGCTCCCGTTTCTCAGCAAGGCTGATCTGCGTGAAGCCTATCCTTACGGACTCATGGGCAAACCGCTGAAGGACTGTGTACGCATCCAGTCCACTTCCGGCACAACAGGAAAGCGTGTTGTTGCATTTTATACATTGAAGGACATTGATTTATGGGAAGACTGCTGTGCACGTGCCATCATGGCAGCGGGCGGAACAGATGAAGATGTCTGCCAGGTTTCCTACGGATACGGCCTGTTCACAGGCGGTCCCGGACTGAACGGCGGCTCCCACAAAGTCGGCTGTCTGACCGTTCCGACAAGTTCCGGCAATACAGACCGTCAGATCATGTTCATCATGGATCTTTCCACTACCATTCTCTGCTGCACACCGAGCTATGCGGCGTATCTCGGGGAACGGATGAAGGAAATGGGCTACGGACCGGATGATATTCCGCTCAAAGCCGGTATCTTCGGTGCTGAAGCATGGTCCGAGGAAATGCGTAAAGATATCGAGAAGACACTCGGCATCAAGGCATATGATATTTACGGACTGACAGAACTGTCAGGACCCGGTGTTGCCTTCGGCTGTTCCGCACAGGACGGCATGCATATCAATGAAGACCACTTCCTGCCGGAGATCATTGATCCGGAGACACTGGAAGTGCTGCCGGAAGGCGCCCAGGGAGAACTGGTATTCACTGCCCTCGATAAAGAGGCATTCCCCCTTATGCGCTACCGTACAAGGGATATCTGTACACTGTCACGCGAAAAATGTTCCTGCGGACGTACGCATATCAAAATGTCCAAGCCGAAGGGACGCAGCGATGACATGCTGATCATCCGCGGTGTCAATGTATTCCCGAGCCAGATCGAAACCGTTCTTCTCAACCAGGGTTATCAGTCCAATTACCAGATCATTGTTGACCGTGTGAATAATACTGATACACTGAATGTAGAAGTCGAAATGACAAACGAAATGTTCACGGATAATGTCGGTGAGATCGAAGAAAGACAGAAAGCACTCGTGGAAGCCCTGCGTTCCATGCTGGGTATCCGCGCCAAAGTCACACTGGTTGCGCCGAAGTCCATTGCCAGAAGTGAAGGCAAAGCAGTTCGTGTTATCGATAAGAGAAAGATCTGATCGGAGGATATCATGAGCATTAAGCAAATTTCAGTATTTCTGGAAAACAAACCAGGCAGACTGCAGAAGATGACACACGTTCTCGCAAAGCATGATATTGACATGCGGGCGCTGTCTCTTGCGGAAACAAAAGATTTCGGTATTGCGAGGATCATCGTCAATGATGTTCTCGATGCTGTCAACGTTCTGAAAGATGCGGATTTCATTGCAAATCTGACATCCGTTCTCGCTGTCGCTGTACCGGACGAACCGGGCGGACTTGACAAACTGCTTCAGATCTTCGCAGAAGCAAATGTCAACATCGAATATATGTATGCATTCCTTGGCGCGAAAGACATCAATCATGCATATATGATCTTCCGTACTTCCGACACCAAGGCTTCCGAAGCCAAGCTGGTCGGCAAGGGACTGAAGATCCTGTCACAGGAAGATATCGCAAATATCTGATCTAATCATAACCACCAGTAGAACTGGTGGTATCCTCTCGCCCTATAAGGGCACTCTGTTGCGGAGGCCATTCGGCCACCGAGGCCTGA
>CADBPK010000319.1 GCA_902796465.1 uncultured Erysipelotrichaceae bacterium
ACTGCCGCTTCCGTCGTCATGTCGTGTCCCGAGAGTGCGCCGGACTGATGCAGGATACTGCCTGCCTTGTAAGTGCGCATATCCACTGTTGCCTGAGGACACTGGGAAGTGATGACAATGACCGTCCCGTTCGCTGCCGCTTTTTCCAGCAGCGGTTTCAGGACACCTTCCTGGTCGGGTATGTTTCCGGATCCGAAGGTCTCGATCACGATGCCTTTCAGTTTATCGGTAATAATTGAGGCAAACAGATCGAAACGAATCCCCGGGAATACCTTGAGGACGCCGATCGGTACGTCATCCAGCAGACGGCACTCGAAGGCCCCGTTTCCGGGACGGCGCACAGCCGCATGGTCATACTGGATCGCGATGCCCGCGCGTGCAAGCGGCGGGTAGTTCGGGGAAATGAATGCCTGCATGCCGTCGGCAGAGAATTTCATAGCCCTGTTTCCGCGCAGCAATAGACCGCCGAAGTAAATGCATACTTCCCGTACTTTTCCCGATGCCGCAATAAGCATCGATGTGATGAGGTTGTCACGGCCGTCGCTCCTGGTTTCACATAAAGGGATCTGGGATCCGGTCAGGATGACGGGCTTATTCAGATTCTTGAACATGAAGGAAAGGGCGGAAGCCGTATAGGCCATCGTATCGGTGCCGTGCAGGATCACGAAACCGTCAAAGTCCGCGTAATTGTCCCGGATCAGGCTGCCGATCATATTCCACTGGTCCGCGTTCATCATACTGGAATCCAGAAGGGGATCCGTTTCCATCAGTTCCCATTCAGGCATGCCCTGCGCTTTCAGGGAATCCATATGAAAAACTGCTTCCCGGAAGTACTGTCCGTCGGGTGAATACCCGTCGGCAGTCCTTGTCATACCGATGGTTCCCCCGGTATGGAGGATCAGAATTCTGCTCATGAGGATGTCTCCTTGTTTATAACTGTATTATAGCGGATTCATGCGTCTTTCCGGAAAAAAGAAAAACATGATGCGCCGGCATCATGTTTCAGGCGTCCTCGGAGCGACTCGAACGCTCGACCACACGCTTAGAAGGCGTGAGCTCTATCCAACTGAGCTACGAGGACAGTGCTTAATAAGTATATCACTCATTTTGCGTTTTTCAAGGAATTTATTTCATACGTCATGCGCTTCGTAATGATCTTTTTTCCCTGCAGGTTTATGAGCATGTAGGAGGGCTTGGAACCGTCGCGGTTGCGCCAGATGGAACCGGGGTTGAGCAGGCGTATGCCATTGACTGTTTCATCGAAGTAGATATGCGTGTGTCCGAAACAGACGATATCGCAGTCAAATGCCCTCGCCTTGTCCGCAAGCATATCAAAGCGGCCGTAGAAGAAATCCCGGTGACCGTGGGTCACGAGGATCCTGTGCATGCCGATCTCCAGGATCAGCCGCGGGGGATATTCCCCGAACCAGTCATTGTTCCCCTGTACGCAGGCAAAGCCGCCCATCTCATATTTGGGCATTTCGCTGTCGCCGCAGTGGATGAAATAATCCGCATCGGAATGGGCGCTGCGGATATAATCCAGACCATGGCGGGTCATGTGATTGTCGGATACCAGGACGATCTTGATGTCATCTTTGTTCATAAATACCGCTTTCTGCAGACAGTATAGCAGATTTCAAAACGATATGTTTTTCTTTTTTCCGTACACGGAGACCCGGAAGAAACAAAAAGAACGGAAATTTAGCACTCTTTTGTTGACATTGCTAACAAGATTGTGTAGGATATTAGCAAGCTTGCTGCGCGAGTGCTAATTGTTTGCACATTATATATATTCTGATATAATAGTCGGGCATGTAAAGAAAGAAGGTAATGAATATGGCAACATGGGAATTAAAAGAAAAATCAGTTGGTGACATGATCGTAAAGATTGAAGGCGAAGTCTGGCAGAAGGCTGTCACTAAAGCATTTAATAAGATTTCGAAGAACGTCGTGATCGACGGTTTCCGTAAAGGTCAGGCACCGAAGGCTCTTCTGGAAAAGAGAATTCCTGCCGGTGAAAGACAGATCCAGGCAGTGGAAGACAATATGAATGACTGGATGCGTGAAGCACTGAAAGAACTGGACCTGGCTCCGATCTCACAGCCGAGCCTGGACATCCGTTCCATAGGCGCAGACGGCGTTGAACTGGTTTATACATTTGCAGTTATGCCCGAAGTAAAGGTAAGCGACTACAAAGGACTGCCATATGAACTCGAAGCAGCTGAAGTAACAGACGAAGATGTTGAAAATGAAATCGAACGTCTGAGAAACCAGTATGCGGAATGGGAAGAAAGCGAAGAAGCAGCTGAAAACGGCGATACCGTCAATATCAACTATGAAGGTTTCAAGGACGGCGTAGCTTTTGACGGCGGCAAAGCTGACAATTACGACCTGAACCTCGGAAGCGGAAGCTTTATCCCGGGTTTTGAAGACCAGCTGGTCGGCGTGAAGGCAGGGGAAGAAAAAGACCTCGAACTGAGTTTTCCGGAAGATTACCACGCGGAAGAACTCGCCGGCGCACCTGTCGTATTCAAAGTAAAGGTAAATGCCGTCAAGAAGAAATCCGTTCCGGAAGCTGATGATGAATTCGCAGCTGACCTGTCCTACAAGGATGTTGAAACACTGGATGACCTGAAGGCATTCATCCGCAAGGACTTCACGGAAAGA
>CADBPK010000320.1 GCA_902796465.1 uncultured Erysipelotrichaceae bacterium
ACGACCGGACTGCCCACTTCCGAAGCCAATGATATTGCCCAGACAAGTGAGGGATTTATCTGGATCGGCAGTTACGGCGGCCTGACCCGCTATGACGGCAATTCCTTCGTCAGAATGGATTCCACGACCGGCATCACCAGCGTCAACTGTCTGTTTGTTGACAGTAAAGACCGGCTCTGGATCGGCACGAATGACAGCGGTATTTTCCTGATGGAAAACGGCACGTTCCGTTCATGGGACGAAGATGACGGTCTGAAATCCTCTTCCGTACGTTCTGTTATCGAAGACAACAACGGAAATATCTATATCGGTACATCCACCGGCATCGCCACCCTCGACACAGACTTGAAACTGCACTCACCGGATGATGCAAGACTTGACTATGATTACATCAGTGACCTGCAGCTCGGTAAAGACAACACGATATGGGGCGCGACAAATGACGGGAACCTGTTTATCTGCAGGGATCTGAAAGTTGAGAAATATGTGCTCAGCAATGATAACCCGCTTGGGTTTATCAGCTGCTTCCTGGTCGATCCGAACAATCCGGAATATGCCTATATCGAAACCGACCAGTCTGAATTATTCTACGCCAGTCCGTACAAGGATTTTGAAAATCCGGAAAAGATCGATATCTCCCCTCTTTCACAGGTATCTGATATCGAATACGTAGACGGGATCGTATGGATCTGTACGAGAAACGGCATAGGGATGCTGAATACCGACGGAAAGTTCTATGACCTTACTACTGTTCCGATGCGGAATTCCGTCAACCATGTCATAAAGGATTACGAAGGCAATCTGTGGTTTACTTCTTCCCGTCAGGGTGTAATGAAGATCGTGCATAACAGATTTTCTGATATCTTCGAAATCTATAATATCGATGAAACTGTTGTCAATTCCACCTGTATGCTTGACAATATGCTGTTTGTCGGAACTGATTCCGGTCTTACGGTTATCAGTCCCGGCGGTGTCATGGATGATATTCCTCTGACACGGGCTGTCACAGCCGCAGGAGAACCGCTTGAATCAGATAATCTGATCGAAATTCTGAATGACTGCCGGATCCGTTCCATAATCCGGGACAGCAAAGACAGGCTGTGGCTCTCCACATGGAGAAAATACGGACTGCTCTGTTATGACCACGGTGATCTGACTGCCTACACTGTCGATGACGGCATCCTCTCCGAACATATGCGTGCTGTATGTGAGCGGAAAGACGGCTCCATTCTGGCAGCCGGAACCGGGGGTGTTTCCGAGATCAAAGACGGAAAGATCATCCGGACATATACCGAAAAAGACGGCATTCTCAACAAGGAGATCCTGACGGTTGCAGAATCCTTTGACGGCAATGATATTCTTCTCGGCTCCGACGGAGACGGTATATATATCATCGGAAATGATGGTGAATTCCGGCATATTGCGAAACATGACGGCCTGGTATCCGGTGCGGTCATGCGTATCAAAAAGGATCATAAGCGGAATATATACTGGGTGATTACAGGCAGTTCCATCTGTTATCTGACAGAGGATTATAAGCTGCATGCCGTATCCCAGTTCCCCTACTCCAACAACTTTGACTTTTATCAGAACAGCAGGGATGAGATGTGGATCCTTTCCAGCAACGGCATCCATGTCTGTCCGACCGAAGAGATGCTCGGAACGAATGAGATCAAGCCGATCTATTACGGGATCAAAAGCGGACTTCCATGTATCTCAACAGCCAATTCCTACAGTGAACTGACACCGAATGGTGATCTGTACCTTGCCGGAAATATCAGTGTTACAAAAGTCAATATCGAAGAAGGTTACCAGAGTGCCGGCGATATGCGGGCTGCCGTGCCGTATGTAGACATCGACGGCTACCGGATCTATCCGGATGAAAACGGTGCATTCCAGATTCCGGCAGATGTCAAAAAACTGACTATATATGGCTACATTCTGAGCTATTCCCTGGTAAATCCTCAGATATCCTATCAGCTGAAAGGTTTTGACCAGGAAGCTACAACGGTCAGAAAAAGTGATTTTCAGCCTGTAACCTATACCAATCTGCCTGGCAATACCTACAGCTTCATCATGCGCCTGACCGGCCCCATGGATGAAGAAGATAAAGTCATTACCGTCAAGATCATCAAGAAAAAAGCATTCTACGAATATACCGGTTTCTATGTCACGGTGATCCTGTTTACCCTTCTGTTCATTACCGAAGGTGTCAAGCAGTATATCGACTCCAAGATGGACAAACTGGAAAAGCAGCACAAGGAGGAAACTGAACGGGAACGTATCCGGACGGAAATGAACATGGCCAACCGGATCCAGATCAGCATGCTGCCGCATATCTTCCCGCCTTTCCCGGATCGTGATGAATTTGAAATCTACGCATCCATGGATCCGGCAAAAGATGTCGGCGGAGACTTCTATGACTTCTTCCTGATCGACGATGATCATCTCTGTATGGTCATGGCAGATGTCAGCGGAAAAGGCGTACCCGGTGCCCTCTTCATGATGGTTTCCAAAATCATTCTGAAGAGTGTTGCCATGCTCAGCAGTTCTCCGGCCGAAATTCTGACAAAGACCAATGATGCCCTCTGCGCAGACAATACAGCAGAAATGTTCGTTACAGTATGGCTTGGAATTCTGGAAATCAGCACCGGCAGGATTATTGCATCAAATGCCGGCCACGAATATCCGGCTGTCATGCATGATAAACAGTTCACCCTGCTGAAAGACAAACATGGCTTCATACTCGGCGGTATGGAAGGCTGCCGTTTTACCAATTACGAGATCAAGCTGGAACCTGGCGATAAGCTGTTCCTGTACACAGACGGTGTTCCGGAAGCCACCAGAGCCGACAACAGCATGTTCGGTACTGAACGCATGCTGAAGGCATTGAATTCCGATCCGGAAGCTTCTACCCAGGATACTCTGAAGAATATCCGTGAAGCTGTTGACAACTTTGTCAAGGATGCCGAACCATTTGATGATATGACAATGCTGTGCATTGAATACTATGGCCCGAATTCCGGCAGACAGTCCTGAGTGTCAGAAAAAACCAATAACAAAAAGATCAGGTGATCCACCTGATCTTTCTTTGTTTCTGTACTTTCTGATTATGAAGTTTTACCTTCCGGACCGTTATACGTCACACAGAGCATTGTAAGGTCGTCGAATGGCTCAGTATAATGAAAAGTATGGCCACCTGCCTGATCATGCTGGTACTTTTCTTTTTTTCCTGCATAGAAAACGTCACTCTTCTTTATTGATGGTCAGACTGGAATGAACAGGCACTCAGATCATGAGTGTATCGATTTCTTCCAGTAAGCGGCAGATCTCTTCTTTACAGAAAGCAATCAGTTCTTCGTTCTCTTCCTTTCCCCTGCGCCGGATTGAACGTCTCATGATCCGTGTCAGGCCGAGAAGTTTGGCTTTTTCCGCAATGATGTCTCTTTCTTCCTGGGTCTTGTCATCAAAATAATACTTCAGTGTCTTGTCCCAGAATTCTGCACCCTGTTCGTAAGTGATGCCGAGGAATCCATTGATATTATTATGGTCAAAACTGCTGAATCCCTGATATGCGTTGTATATGGATGCGAATTCAAAGATCGGATAACCGACACAAAGTGTATCCATATCGATCAGCAGAACTTCCCCGTTCTGGATCATGACATTTTTAATATGATAATCACCGTGCAGCATATGCTGGTCTTCAGGAACTTCTTCTACCAGACGGACCAGTTTCTCTCCTTTGTCTTCCGGCAGATAATCCTTCAGGAATGCCGCCCATTTCACAACGACTTCTTTCATGGAAGGCATATCTCCGGGTTTTACGACTGTTCCGTGGATCTTTTTCAGAAGATCGACAGACATCCGGACGATCTCATCAAGTTTGGAACTGTCAGACGAGAGGATCTTGGCAAAAGATTTTGCGTTCAGCAGTTCGAACACTGAGCCATATCCATTTCCTACCCTTACGACATCATAGGGAATGGCAGTCGGAATTCCCAGAATGAGTGCTTTTCTGGCCAGTTCCCGTTCACGCTGGATATCCGGAAGCGAATCCGGATCCATATATACTTTAACGATCGTATCCG
>CADBPK010000321.1 GCA_902796465.1 uncultured Erysipelotrichaceae bacterium
GAGTTCCAGCTGGAGATTCAGGCTTTCGCCCGGTTCTCCCGGCTGTGCATACTCAGGTGCGTCATTCCGGCTCGTCGCAAAATGCATATTGCCGAGGCCGCCTTTGCCGCCATGCGCGATCAGTACTTTCTCTCCCGGCTTCGTCAGGTCAGCAAGAAGATCATTATTGTCCGCGTTGCGGATCATCGTACCAAGCGGCACACCGATGATCACATCATCCCCGGATTTCCCGTGCATCTTTTTGGTCATGCCCGGCATGCCGTTTCCGGCTTTGATGGATTTGGTGAAACGCAGTTTTGTCAGTGTTGTCTCATTTGTGTCGACTTTAAAATAGACACTGCCGCCGTTGCCGCCGTCACCGCCGAAAGGACCTCCGTTCGGATAATATTTTTCATGCCGCCAGGCAACTGCGCCTCTGCCGCCGTCACCTGCCTTGACTTTCAATTTAACTAAATCAATCATAATTCATCTTTCCAAAAAAACGCCCCTGAAGATTCAGGAGCATATTTAGCGTGCTTAAGCTTCTTTAGGATAGACAGAAACCTGTTTCTTATCGCGTCCTAATCTTTCGTATTTAACGATACCTGCTGCTGTGGCGAATAATGTGTCATCTCCGCCGCGCTTTACGTTCTTGCCAGGGTAAATACGTGTTCCTCTCTGACGATAGATGATGCTGCCGGCATTTGTGAATTCACCGTCAGCTTTCTTCGCGCCAAGCCTGCGGCCAGCGGAATCACGGCCGTTCTTTGTGGAAGATACACCCTTTTTACTTGCGAAGAACTGAATATCAAGCGTAAATCTCATAGTTTTACTCCTCCGTTTCAATCTGAATATACTTACTTTGCGTCTCGGCGACTGTTTCGAACTGGATCAATCCTGTCCGAAGTATGATTTCAGCCGTCTCATCCGGGCGGGTCAGATAAATCCGGATTCTGTTTTCATCAATCTCGAATCCTGCCATATCAGCCATTTCGTCCAGTGCGTTGCAGAGTCCGAAGGCAATGGAACTGACAGCAGCACATACAAGATCCCTGCCGTATTCAGCAGAGTCCGCATGTCCCTGGATCTCGATCTCACAGATCTTGTTATCTTTTTCCCGTACACGGATATGAATCATTTTTAAGCCTCGATGGATTCAACCAATAACTTTGTATAAGGCTGACGATGACCCTGTCTGCGTCTGGTTGAGCCTTTCTTGGATTTGTACTTGAATATGCGGATCTTCTTTTCCTTACCCTGCTTCAGTACCTTGCATGTAACTTTTGCACCGTCTACATACGGTGTGCCGATCTTTGCGGCTGCGTCAGAGACAAAGCAAACTTTGTCAAATACGACTGTGTCGTCTGCGGCCACATTCAGTTTTTCAACGAAGATTTCCTGGCCTGTTTCAACTTTCAGCTGTTTTCCGCCTGTTTCGATAATTGCGTACAATTTGATACACCTCCTCATCATTATCATAAGACGCGCCATTAAGGGGGTCATGAGACACTTAATCCCTTTTATGAGCGGTTACAGACCTCGATCAAGAGGGCTGATAACGCCAATATATTACACGAGTTAACAAGTGAAGTCAATGAAAAATACTATAATTTACGCGCTATTTTACCAATGAATTTCTGCCTGTCCGCAGCAGCGCAGTTGCTGAGCTTTGTGAACAGTTCAAATATCTTCAGTTTGTCGGCTGTTGTATAGGATTTTTCCTTTTCAACATTGACGATCGTCTTGTTCAGACTTTCCAGAAATGCTTTTTCTTCCATCTTCGCAGCATCTTTTACAGATTCGAGAAACTGACGTTTGACGCTGCCGTCATTCTTTTTGAATATTGCCATCTTTACGCTCCTTATCAGAGGAAATCCTCTGTGTCTTCCTGCGGGTAAACCATAATGCATTCCTCATTGGCAACACATACATCAAGAAGGTTTTCCCAGTCAAATTTATCTTCAAAGAATTCACTTTTCTTTATCGTCGGTTTTGTGACCGGATTCTTCGGATCGAAGATCGTGCAGCAGTCTTCAAAAGGAAGAATGGATGTCTCATATGTTCCGATCTTTTCCGCCAGGTTAATGATCTCCAGTTTATCAAAGCAGATCAGCGGACGTAAAACCGGGATAGAGATCACACTGTTGATGCAGGCGATGCTTTCCAATGTCTGGGAAGCAACCTGCCCTACGCTTTCTCCGGTCGCAATTGCAAGACATTTATTCTGTTCCGCAATTCGCTGCGCAAGACGGAACATCATACGGCGCATCAGCGTAACTGCATATGGATCACCTGCCGTTTTATATATTGCCAGCTGAATATCGGTGAAGTTCAGAACATGAACTTTCATGGCACCCTGATATGCACTGACGATCGCAGCAAGATCCAGAACTTTCTTTCTTGCGTTTTCAGAAGTATAAGGCGGGGAAGCATAATGCACAGCTTCCACTTCGATTCCGCGCTTCATGATCTCGTATGCCGCAACAGGTGAATCAATACCTCCTGACAGCATCAGCAGTACTTTTCCGTTGATGCCGGTCGGGAATCCGCCGGCTCCGGGGATCTTCTCATAGGTAATATAAGTTTCGTTCTTATGGACTTCGACACGGATCGGCAGCTCAGGATCGTGTACATCCACTTTCAGATCTGTGTTCCTGAGAATATTGCCGGCGACAGTTCTGTTGATCTCATCACTTTTGATGGGAAAAGATTTGTCATGCCGCTTCGTGATCATTTTAAAAGTATGTTTATCCGATTCCTGCGCAATCGCCAGACATGTCTGACTGATCGTTTCGATGTCGGAAGGTATCTTTGCGGTAAACGAGAACGAACTGATGCCGAATACGGTCTTCAGTTTTTCCCGGATGCCGCCTTCATCTTCCCCGTTCAGCGTAATATAGATTCTGTCATGTGTTTTTCTGTATGTAAGCGCAGAATAGGCATGCAGTGTACGCTTTATATTCAGAAACAGTCTCTGAATAAAATCTTTTCTGTTTTTTCCTTTCGTGCTGAGTTCTCCGAAACGGATCAGCACAGTATCATATTTCACCATAAGAGCTTATTATCTCCTTCAAAGCCTGAATGAACAGGCGGATCTCTTCCGGGGTATTGTGCCGGGAAAGCGATACCCGGATACATGAGGAAGCACGTTTTTCTGAATAACCCATAGCCGTCAGGACATAGCTTGGGTTATTGGATTTTGAATCGCATGTACTGCGGGCACTGACCATAAATCCGCTGCGGTTCAGTGCGTTCTGCATCACTTCACTCGGTATTTTTTCATAAGAGAAGTTGACGGTCGAATTGACAGCGTCCGCAGGCTGATTGATCAGGATGCCGTCAATACCGGCAAGACCTTCCATCAGCTGATCGTGCAGTTTCTGGATATACCCGTGATATTTCCTGCCGTTTTCAAGAGCCAGGCGCAGTGTTTTTGCAAAGATCATATTGACACAGGCATTGCTGGTGCCGCCTCTCAGATCAAATTCCTGTTCGCCTCCGTTGATCAGCGGTATAAACGGGACATGTTTCTTTTTGACAAGAATGCCGCTGCCCTTCAGTCCTTCGATCTTGTGGGCAGATATAGACGCAAGATCGATATTCTCCATGGAAAGTTCAACTTTACCGATGGCCTGCGTCAGATCCGTATGCATATAGGCATGACTGTGCTTTTTAACATATTCCGCTATCTCCGGGATGGGATTTACGGAACCGACTTCATTGTTCACGTACATAAGCGTAACGAGAACAGTATCGCTGCGCAGTCCTTTTCTGACATCTTCAGGATTTACTTTCCCTTCTCTGTCAACAGGAAGATAAGTGATGTCATAACCGAATACATCATGCAGCTGCCGGCAGGCATTCATAATACTGGAATGCTCGACATTGGAAGTGATGATATGCTTCCGGGAAAGATCGGAAAAGGCAACTCCTTTGACAGCACTGCTGTTGCTTTCACTGGATCCGGAAGTGAATATGATCTCATCGGCATGAACATTCAAAAGCCCAGCGATAGCTCCCCGGGCTTTTTCCATCTGTCTGCTTACCGTGCTTCCTTCGTCATACAGTGACTCGCTGTTTGCGTAATACTGTTTCAGAAGCTTCTCATAACCGGCCAGAACTTCAGGATGAATATTCGTTGTGCTTGCACTGTCGAAATAGATCCTACGCTGCACTTCTAGCGTTCTCCTTGATCATGGATTCATAGTTTCCCGGATGGATCTTTTCGATCGTCGCAATTGCGATCGTGAGTGCCTGTGTGTATTCGCCGTTGCGGAAACAGAGTTCAGCACGTGTCAGTTCGGAATCGATATCCGCATATGTGGAACGGTAGCGGTTGCCGAATACGATCGTATTTTCAACCATGACAACTGTACCTACAACATTGTTTACGTTGTTGTACAGCTTGTAGATGAAATCAAGTGCATCCTGCAGCGTTGATGTCAGCAGCTGCATATTCATCGGTTTCTCATTCAGCAGATTCTGCAGTCTGTGAATGTAGTCGTTTGCCTTGTTCATATCTTCTTCATATGTATCGGAGATCTTCGGCAGTTTGTATTTGCGGATCTTCACCTGCATCTGGTTCATGATGATCTGCAGTTTGACAACCTGTTTCCTGACACGGTCTTCATCACCGTTTGCGATCTCGATCTTCGAACGCATATCACGCAGTGTTTCGTTGCA
>CADBPK010000322.1 GCA_902796465.1 uncultured Erysipelotrichaceae bacterium
GCTCATGGCCGCGGCTCCCCACATCGGGTTCATCGTCCATCCCAGGATCCCGGTATATACTCCTGCTGCCAGCGGTATGAGCAGCACATTGTAGAAGAATGCCCAGAACAGATTTTCATGTATATTTCTGACCGTCGCCCTGCTCAGCTTTATCGCTCGTACCGCATCCATCAGTGAGCTGTTCATAAGGACAACATCTGCGGCATCTATCGCCACGTCTGTTCCCGCGCCGATCGCGATACCTGTATCTGCCCTTGTCAAAGCCGGGGCATCATTGATGCCGTCACCGACCATAGCTGTCTTTCCGCGCTCCGACAGTTTCCGGATCACTTCTTCCTTGCCTTCCGGCAGTACACCGGCGATGACTTTATCTACTCCAGCCTGCCTTCCGATGGCATTGGCCGTTCTCTCGTTGTCTCCTGTTAACATGACCACTTCAAGGCCCAGGTTCCGCAATTCCTGCACAGCCTGCGGCGAATCCGCCTTGACCGTATCCGCAACAGCTATGATACCGAGCAGTCTGCCGTCTTCTTCAAAGAACAGCGGTGTCTTGCCTTCCCCGGCATATTCCTGTGCCGCGGCAGCTGCCTCTTCCGGGATCTCTGTCAATGTCCGCATCAGCTTTTCATTGCCGGCATGCAGAAGATGACTGCCGATCCGTGCTTTCAGACCGTTGCCCGGCAATGCCTCAAAGCTGTCGGCTTCCGTTTCCCGGATACCTGCTTCACGGGCATACGCCGTAACAGCGCCGGCCAGCGGATGTTCGGATTTTCTTTCGACCGCGTATGCTTTTTCCAGAAGTGCTTCTTCCGTGATTCCGAACGGACGGATATCCGTGACTTCCGGTTTGCCGGATGTGATCGTACCGGTCTTATCCAAAGCGATGATCTGGATCCTCCCGAGCGTTTCCAGCGCTTCGCTCGTCTTGAACAGGACGCCGTTTCTTGCGCCGATCCCGTTGCCGACCATGATGGCGACCGGGGTCGCAAGACCCAGTGCGCACGGGCATGCGATCACAAGCACGGAAATACCTCTTGCCAGCGCGAAGGAAACCGGTCTTCCGGCTATGAGCCAGCCGCAGATGACGACAAACGCAATGCCGATCACCACCGGCACAAATACGCCGCTGACCTTGTCCGCGATCCGGGCGATCGGCGCTTTCGTTGCGGCAGCGTCGGAGACCATGTGGATGATCTGTGCCAGCGTCGTATCCTCACCGACCCTCGTCGCCTGACATTTCATATAGCCGGACTGGTTGATCGATGCCGCAGATACCTTGTCACCCGGTGCCTTGTCCACAGGGATGCTTTCACCTGTCAGGAAGGATTCATTAACTGCGCTTTCCCCTTCCAGTACGATACCGTCCACGGGTACGCTGTCACCCGGCCGGATGACAAATACATCACCGATGCCGACTTCTTCGATGCCGACTTCCTTCTCTTCCCCGTCCCGCATGACCACTGCTGTTTTCGGTGCCAGTTTCATGAGGCTCTTCAGGGCATCCGTCGTCCTGCCTTTGGACATTGCCTCCAGCATCTTTCCGATCGTGATGAACGCCGGGATCATGGCTGCGGATTCAAAGTACAGCTGGCTGTGATACAGGTCCATCAGGGCCATATTCTCGGCTCCGTTTGTGATCATGGAACACATTTCATAGAATACGAATGTACTCCAGCCGAACGATACCAGCGAACCCATCGCCACCAGCGTATCCATGTTCGGCGCCCCGTGCATCAGCGAACTGAATCCCGATGTAAAGAATTTATGATTGATGATCATGACGATCCCTGCCAGCAGCATCTGCGTCAGGGTCAGACCGAGATGGTTGTGCACCAGGAATGCCGGCAGCGGCCATCCAAACATATGTGCACCCATGGTCAGATACATGAGCACACATAAAAATCCTGCTGAAAGCAGAAGCCTCCTTTTCAGCTTCGGCGTTTCCCTGTCTGCCAGGGCATCCGCTTCACTTTCCAGCGAACTTCTCTTCTCTTTTCCCTGCGCTCCCTTCAGGGAAGCACCGTATCCGGCATCCTCAACAGCCCGGATGATATCCGCGCTGTTCACGTTTCCTTCCACACCCATGGAATTGGTCAGAAGAGAAACCGAACACGCCGTTACGCCCGGGACGTTGTTTACCGCTTTTTCCACTCTTGCCTGGCATGCCGCACAGCTCATGCCTGTTACGATATATTGTTCCATACAGATTCCTTTTCTATTTCATCAGCTTTTCCAGCACGTTGACAAGTTCATCCACCGCTTCATCTTTTCCGGCACGGATATCCTCCGCCACACAGCTTCTGACATGTTCCGCAAGGAGTACCTTGTTGAAACTGTTCAGTGCCGAAGTCGCGGCAGAGACCTGGATCAGGATATCCGGACAGTAGAGATCGTTTTCCACCATCTTACGGATCCCCCGGATCTGTCCTTCGATCCGGCTCAGTCTGGCAAGCATTTTTTTCTTTTCTTCTTCACTGCGTTCTTTATGCCTGGTTTCACAGGCAGGACATTTTTTCGTCATATTCTTCTCCGTACTACGCTGACACTATATACCCCCAGGGGGTATATGTCAACAATTACGCTCCTGCCTGAAAAACATAAAAAAAGCACATGAAGTGCTTTTTCCATTAAACGATTACGATACTGTCAGTCGTTGAGCAGCTTCCTTGCGATCTCGATCGCGCCTTTGCCGTTCATCGTGCCGTACACACGCATATCGATGCCGTCGATAGGCTTGCCCGGGAATTTAGCCTGGAGCTGCTTCAATGCATAGCGTACCTGGGGTCCCAGCAGGATGCAGTCTGCGTCCGGTCCGTATGTATCCACTTCACCCAGACCGTATGCATCGATACTGTAATCCTTGCCGGCTGCCGAAGCCGCCTGACGCATCTTATTAACCAGCAAACTTGTGGACATGCCGCCCGCACAGAATAAAACGATTCTCTTGTCAGCCATTATGATAACCTCCTGTATGTCTGCTTCTATTTTACTTTAGTTTTTTGCGAATCAGTGCTTTTTCCTGAAATCTGCCATGAATGTTTCGTAATCCGCAATGACTTCATCACACC
>CADBPK010000323.1 GCA_902796465.1 uncultured Erysipelotrichaceae bacterium
GACCTGATGACCGGTCGTAATGTTCCCAATGCCATGATGATCCAGAACACCGACGATATGTGCATCTTCCATCCCGTCAACTGCCTGGGCAAATTCACTGTGGTCGACAAGAAAGATATTCTCCCCGGAGGCATCAATCAGTTCTTCAGGTATATCGACTCCTGCTTTTTCAAGAATATAGAGTGTTTCATTATTAAGCTTTCCTGACACCATCGGTACTGCGTCGTATCCCAGCTGATCCAGAAGCCGTGCATATGCGATCGCTGTGCAGACAGTATCAGAGTCAGGAGATTTATGACCGATCACATAAATCGTTCCCTCTTCCTTCCCGAAATTTTCAATACTGTAACGGTTCAGTTTCTGCAAGGTCTCGAGCTGCTCTGTGTGATTATCCGTCATGTCTTTTTCAGCAGGATTTCTTTTTCCTGCCGCAGATCCTGCCCAGAAAGAAAGACCGGCGACCAAAGCCATGGAGAGAAAATAAATGACATATTTCTGTGTATTGTTTTTCATAGTTCCTCCAGTATTGCGGAATCATATCATTGAAATAATCATATCATTATTCAAGGGTATCCTTCCCGGTCAAAACAGATTTCCTGTTTTAATGTATATTGAGATTTTCCGTTATTCATCATTTGATCGATCAGAAAGTATAATCATGGCATATAGTGCATGATTTCATTACAATGCAGTTATGAAAAAATTATGGAGCTTATTTCTGATACTGTGTCTGCTGTCATGTACTGCACAGTCTTCTCCGGAAGAAAAAACTATATACCAGTCCCCTGATTTCACCGCTGCAGTGATCAGTGATCTTCACTATACTTCATCCCCTTCCGCCTTCAACAGCGTTGTACCGCTCGAGCCGGTCGTACCGGAAGTGACAGATGCTTTGATTGAACAGGTCATTGCAGCAAAACCGGATGCTTTCATAATGACCGGTGACAATACAGGAAACGGTGAAGAAAAAGATGTTGAGGAGCTTTCGCAAAAGCTTCAGAGACTCAGGAAAGCAGGAATTGAAGTTATCATGACGACCGGAAATCACGACTATGGCGAGGGCAATATCAGCAAGAAAGCATGGGAACAATATATCCTGCCTCTTCTGGATATAAAAGAAAAAGATCCCGGTTCATACTCATATATGACAGAAAACAATGGTGTAATGATTCTCGCCATGGATGATTCTCATCACGGTGAATCCACCGGTCATTTCAGCGATGTGACCATGCAGTGGCTGAAGGAACAGCTGGAAACGGCAAAATCAAACGGACTGCGTGTCCTTTTCCTCTCCCATCATAATATTCTCAGCGGGAAAATCTCATCAATGTACAGCTGTGCATGACCGGTCATCAGCATAACCAGGCAGTATGGCAGAAAGATAACATGTATGAGATACTGAACGGCATGCCGGTACAGGCAGCTCATACATTCGGCTGGGTCACGATGGATGAAAAAGGAGTCAGCTATCATACAGAGGAAATCGATCTGAAAACCTACGGTACGCCCGGACTATATGAAAAAGCCATGGATCTGATTGAAAGACAGTCGTCATATTTCTTTTCTTCATTTGAAGACCTCTGCAAAAAAAAAGAACCTGTCAGCCGAAGAAACTGATAAGGTCCTGAGTCTGATGTCACAGTTCTTTGCCGCAAGCGGCCAGGGAAGACTGGCAGAAGACGCTGAAGCAATCATGCAGCATCCGGATTATAAACTCATGATGTCCGTACTGCGTGATACGAACTATGGTCCGTGGATCGAAGAACTGCTGAAGAATCCCCCGGCTGACGCATCTGAACTATCATTTGAATGGGAATAACATGATCCGGAATGATCATGTTATTTCTTTTTGTTTTACCGCTTCCTTAAAGTTGTAATAGAAAATCCCGCACAGTACAACAGCTGCCCCAATCAGAGACAGTTTTCCAAGTTTCTCCCCATAAAAAATCGCAACCAGTACAGGGTTGAGGATCGGTTCCAGCGCGTTGATGATGGAAGCAGTCAGCGGATCGATATACTTTGTGCCGGTCGTGAAAAATATATAGGCAAGACCGACCTGCACGGCGCCGAGGAAAAAGACGGACAGCAGAACCGGCATGGTGAAATCCGTTTCCCTCAGGACCAGCGGTGAAAGGAAGATCCCGCACAGCAGCTGGCCGAAAAAGACCGAAGAAAGCGCATCCCCCTTTTCAAAACTGTTCAGCATGAAAACGCCCGCATAGAATATACCGGACAACAGGGCGATCAGATCGCCGAGCCATTTGCCGGTAGACAGTCCTTCAAAGAAGAAACACAGGATTCCGATAAATACGATCACAAGGGAAATGATTCCTGTCCTGTCCGGCTTTTTCCCGAAGAACAGATACACCATCACCATGATCCAGACCGGTGCAGTGTACTGCAGGATGATCGTATTGCCGGCTGTTGTCAGCTTATTGGCGATTGCATAGCAGGTCGTAACGCCGGCCATGGATACCGCCCCGATCATCACAGTCGGATTGATCTTCAGCCTGTGATGTGTCATGAGGATATACAGCCCGATCACGATGCAGGCGATCAGATTCCTTGCCCCGTTGATCGCAAGTGCGTTCCAGGGTATCAGTTTCATGAACAGACCGCCTGTCGCAAAGCATAATGAAGCAGCCAGTACCATCAGTATCGCTGTCCGATGCATATCTTTTGCCGGAAGTATGTCTTTTTTCATGTCCCGCAGCCCTTTCCGATGTTTGCGGGTATTATACCATTGAAGATGCTTCTCCGCACTGATAATACAGATATCCGGAAATACAATTATCAGAAACCGTCATTTCATGACTGCATGACAAAATGATATGTTCCATCTCTTTTAAAATCCATTATCATTATGTATGGAGGTCTGATTATGTCCAAACTGTTCAATGATCCTTTTTCACTGATTGTCATTATCATTGTGGCGTCCGGTTTCCTTTACGCAATGTATTACCAGATCAAAGTCCGCAGGAACGGTATTGAAGCAACTGCTTATGTTGACCGGATTGAGGAGGTGACCAATGCCAGCGCCGATACCATTGATACCTATTACGATTTCTATGTCATTTATGTTACAAGGGACGGAAA
>CADBPK010000324.1 GCA_902796465.1 uncultured Erysipelotrichaceae bacterium
CCTGCCAGCTGCTCAAGTTCCTTTACCGTCATCTTCTTTAAAAATTCAGGGTTCTGAATATTGTTCAGATTTGTCATAAAACCTACTTTCTTCGTGTCTGGACCTGATCGATCAGTGCCAGAACTTCCTCCTCATCGAACCCCTTGAATGAACGGATTGCTTCTTTCCCCAAATCATACAATTCGTTCATTTTCGATACAGCATTGTCCTCCCCTAAAAGAACGATACTGGTTGATTTGTGATTGCGGGAATCGGAGTTGCTCTTACCGAATTCCTCCGCGCTCAGCTGAGTATCCAGGACATCGTCCTGGATCTGAAATGCAAGTCCGATCGTAAAGCCGATCTCGTTCCATTTCGCGACTTCTTCTTCACTTCTCTCTGCCAGCACAGCCGGTATCATCAGCGGCGCGCTGAGCAGGCATCCTGTTTTATAGCGGTGGATGGTTTTAACTTCCTCCCACGTGTGTTCCTTTTCCTCAATATCCAGACACTGGCCGTACACCATACCGTCAGCGCCGGCCATATCCGCAAGGATCCGGATGCACCGGATAACAGATTCCGCCTTTGCGCCGCTCCTGGCTGCCGTCGTGAAGGCATAGGTCAGCAGGCCGTCACCCGCAAGAATTGCGGTGGCTTCATCAAATTTCCTATGATTCGTCGGCTGTCCCCGGCGCAGGTCATCATTATCCATTGCCGGCAGATCGTCATGGATGAGCGAATAAGTATGGATCATCTCCAGCGCTTCCGCAAAAGGATCCAGTACCTCATCGGAAAGGCCGTATCCGTGTCCGACTGCGTACAGCAGATTCGGGCGTATGCGCTTTCCGCCAATCATGAGCGAGTATTCCATCGCGTCATGTACACGGCTGGGTGTGAGCTTGTCCATTTCCTGTTTCAGGCAATCGTCAATCCGCATCTGCACCACCGCCGTTCTGTTTTATAATCTCATCGATCCTGTCCTGGAATTCATGCAGACGGGCATCGCATTCCTTTACGAGAAGAAGGCCTTCTTCAAAAAGCTTAATCGTCTCATCCAGCGTCTTTTCATTCTTTTCGAGATCAGCCACAATTTCTTCGAGCCGTCCCATGGACTGTTCAAATGTTTTCTTTTCAGGCATGGTCTTCTTCCTCCTTTTTTGTGATCCTCGCTTCTGCTGTCCCTCTGGCGAACCGGATCCGGATATCGTCCCCGATACTGATCCCTCTTGCATCCCGGACAGGCTGTCCTTCATATTCAACTAGGGAATAACCCCTTTCCAGAACCTTCAGCGGTGAATATGCGTCAAGAAGCGCACATTCCCTGGCAAGATCCTGTCTGATCTTCTGCAGAAAAATCGTACTGCCGTGTCTGAGTGTTTCCTCGTGACGCACAACGCGGATCTTCTCTGCCTGTGAACGGCTGCGGGCTGCGCTGTGCATCCGGTTCTCACAATTTCTGATTTCCTCTTTCAGTGCCGCGGATTTCCGCTGAACACTGTTTGTAAACAGTGCGGACAGTCGTTCGAATGCCGTCTGTTTCTGATGCACAATATACTGGGCAGATGTCAGCTTTTCATACATACGGTCCAGCTGCATCGCGGATTCCCGCATCCGGGATTCCATTACCCTCTGCATCCGTTCGCTGTAAGCGGAGATCTGATCGCTCACTTCACGGATATCCGGTGTTGCAGCTTCGACAGCGCCGGTTGGCGTATTGGCACGGACATCCGCTGTATAATCCGCGAGCGTAAAGTCGATCTCATGACCGATTCCCGTCACGACCGGCGTATGCATCGCATAGATAAACCTGGCAAGTGCTTCATCGTTGAAACACCACAGATCCTCAAGCGAACCACCTCCCCTGACAAGCAGGATCACATCATGACCGCCGCAGTCAGCTGCCGAAAGACTTGCAATGATCTTTACAGCCGCGTCTGCGCCCTGTACAGGACAGGGATATTCATGGATCACGGCAGCCGGCCAGCGGTTGCGGAACGTGATGAGTACATCCTCCCGGGCAGCCGTGTTGTTTCCCGTAACAAGCGCGATATTCATCGGATATGCCGGCAGTTTCTTTTTATGTTCCTGGGCAAAAAGGCCTTCCGCGGACAGCTTCTTTTTCAGCTCCTCAAGCTTCAGGTACAATTCCCCGATACCGCTCGGCTTCATGTCCGAAACGATCATCTGGACCCTGCCTTCAGCCGTATAGACGCTGACATCGCCTTTCACGACGACCTTATCCCCGTTATTGACCGGGAAGTTCATCTTCTGATTCGCTCCGGCAAACATCACGCACGGAAGTGATGAACGGCTGTCTTTTAACGAAAAATACCAATGACCGCTGAATGGTTTCCGCAGGTTTGAGATCTCACCTTCGATCATCACTCCATGCAGAACCGGGTCATTGTCCATTACCTGTTTCAGATAGTTCACCAGAGCGCTGACCGGAACAATTCGTCTTGTCATATTACATCCAGAACCCGATTGATCAGTTTGTACGTATCTTCATCACAGTATGCTTTAGCCATCTCCACAGCTTCATCGATGATGACTGCCGCGCTGATCTCTTTCAGGTCAAACTCCGAACACCCGTTGAGCAGGATGGCTTTTTCAATGTAACCAAGCCTGTCAAATGTCCAGTTTTCCAGGACCCGGTCGATATATCCGGCAAATTCATCTTTTTTAGCAACTGCATTTTTTACTACACGGACAAAGTAGCTGTCGATATCAGCGATGTTTTCTGTTTCAAAAGCATCCAGAAGAAGCTCTTCCACATCGCGTTCCACCAGCAGATACTGATATGTTGCCGTCATGGCTTTTGTTCTTGCGTTATGTCGTTTCATGCCAATATTC
>CADBPK010000325.1 GCA_902796465.1 uncultured Erysipelotrichaceae bacterium
GTAATAACGAGGTCATTTATTTTTCAATTCGGTTCACCCACACGGTAGTGCATCCTGTGACTGCATATTACCCACACGCAAATTCATCCTGGGGGTGCAAATCCACGGAAGTTCATATTACCTATCTTTTTTGACAATATGAACACTGTACGGATGGCGAGTCATCAACACACAATTCCGGGAGTTAACATTATAGAATCAATGAACTGGTTGTTTTCATAGTTGATTTCAATCTTGATTGACTATGCATGAATCTGCAGATACATGATAATGACACATGCTTTTATTTCCGTTATGATTATTGCAGTGAAAAAGAAAATAAAAAACACATTTCTGATCATCCTTGGAGTAATTCTGATCCTTTTTATTCTGATCAAACAAGAATTGGTCAAATCAGCAGAATCACTGACTGTCAATACATTTGTATTTGAAACGGACAAGATCGATAATCCCGTTAATGTTGTGATTATTGGTGATCTGCATAATCATGAATTTGGATACAAACTGCCGGAAAAAATAAAAGAACTGAACCCTGATCTTATACTGATGGCAGGGGATATGATCGATCAGGAAAAAAAGGATGAGTACATGGTCTGTACGCTGATTGCGGAATTAAAGGATACCGCTCCTGTAATTTATGCTTTGGGCAACCATGAAATGAACTATAAGAAACAGTTTCCGGATTATCTTACGCATGTAACGGAATCAGGATGTACCGTGCTGGATCAGGAATATCTGGATATTCAGGTTAATGGAAATGATGTACGAATTGGTGCGTTATATGATTATCCGTTCGGTATGGCTGATAATAATGCAGAAACAGCTTCCGAAGAGATACAGGATTTCATAAAGGATTTCTGCGATACAGAAAACATAAAACTCTTTATAGCACATCGTCCGGACAGTTTTGTATTCGGTAATGTTTCAAAGGTATATGACATTGATATTGTTATTTCCTCCCATCTGCACGGCGGACAGGTCGTCGTTCCCTTTAAGGGTGGTTTATACGGGGGAGACCAGGGATGGTTTCCGAAATATGTGCATGGGATGTATGAAAAAGACAGGATTCATTTACTCATTACAAGCGGACTGGGAAGCTCCTCCCAGAAGCTTCCGCGCTTCCTGAATCCGCCGGAGATCATGGCGCTGGAACTGAAATAAATATTCTGATGACAACAGGGAGAAAAGCCTGTTGTTTTTCTGATAAACTAATAGTAATTATGAGTGAAAACAAGCCCCGGAAAAAGAAACCGCGTATTTTAAGAATAGTGCTTCTGATCATCATACTGCTGTATCTGGCTGTCTTTGCGGCAGGCGGGGTTTTCTTTTCAAAAATGATGAAAGGCATACCGGAACTGCGTATCCGGGATTTCGTGAGCCAGGAGACTACGAAGATCTATGACTGCAACGGTGATCTGATCCAGGAAGTCGGAGCGTATTTCCGTGACAATGTAACATATGATTCATTCCCGGAAAGCCTGATCGATGCTTTCCTGTCGGTTGAGGATTCCCGTTTCTTTACGCATAACGGATTTGATATTCCCCGTTTTACGAAAGTCGTATGGGAAGCAGTAAAAACGAAGAGCCTCGGTGCCGGTGGTTCCACATTTACGATGCAGCTGGTGAAGAATACCTATTTCTCGATCGAGAACGGGGATGAGAGTGTGGAACGTACAAAATCAATCTCCTATAAAGTCCAGCAGATCTGGCTTTCCATGAAGCTGGAAAGACTGATGGGCAAGAAAGAGATCCTGACTTTATATCTCAATAACCTGAACTTCGGAAAGAACATCCGCGGTGTCAAACGGGCGTCCATGTATTATTTCGGCAAGGACTGCACGGAACTCAATATCGGAGAGTCTGCTTTATTGGCGGGAATCGTCAATATGCCAAACTACTATAACCCTTATGAGTATCTGGAACATGCTGTAATACGAAGAAACCAGGTGCTGGATATGATGGCCCTGCATGGTTATATCTCAGAAGAGGAATGTAAACTGGCAAAAGCAGTTAATATCGAAGACCAGCTCGAGGGAGAATACAGCTTTATCGATGATGAGCAGGTGCACCAGACCTATGTGGATGTCGTGCTGCAGGAAGCGGAAAGACTGACAGGTAAGGATCCGATGTTAACAGGTATGGATATCTATACTGCCATGAATCCGAATATGCAGGATCTGACAGAAGCCATACAGGACGGCAGCGGTGGTATCTTATATCCGAATGACCTGATGCAGTCTGCAATCGTTGTCATGAACAATCGGAACGGGGAAGTAGCAGCCATAGGAGGCGGCAGAAATTATGAAGGCGTACGTCTTCTGAACCGTGCGTCAGATATGTACCAGCAACCGGGTTCAGCCGTCAAACCGGTATTAAGCTATGCATTGGGTTTTGAATATCTTGGCTATTCCATGGATGAACTGCTTCTGGATAAGCCGATCACACTGCCGACAGAAACACGTGTCCTGGTCAATTTTTCCAGAACATACCGGGGGGATATTTCGATCAAGGATGCTGTTGCGGCTTCCCTGAATATTCCGGCAGTCCTGACATTTGAAGACGCAGTATCAAAAATGGGTGAAAAAGGCGTGATCGATTATATGCATTCGATCGGTTTTTCGCGTATCCCTGACAGCGGCCTGGATTTCCTGTACGCGATCGGCGGCAACCGCTTTACCACTTCACCGATGGAGATGGCAGGTGCGCACGGAGCTATGATCAACCGCGGCATATACAACAAGCCGCATACCATAACCATGATCAGGACCAGTCTCGGCGAAGTCTATGAACCGGAAGGACTCAATCAGCAGGTCCTGTCCTCCGGCAGCGCGTATCTGGTATGCAAACTCATGCAGAACAACGTTGAAGGATATATTTTCAACTATATGCAGCTGCTGGCAAGGGATTACCCGGTCTATGCCAAGACAGGTACGACAGACTACGGCTCTGACGGACTGCAGTACGGTATCCCGCAGGGCGCAGCCAAAGACAAATGGATGATCGCGTCCACAGCGGAATATACCAATGCCGTATGGGTCGGCTGGGATAAGGCTGAAAAGAATAAAGACACATACTTTACCAATGAATACAGCAGTATGAATATCCCGGGACGGATCAACCAGATCCTGCTGGATGAAGAAGAAAAGTTCTCTGACGGGGCAATGAAAAAAGGCGTTAAGAAACCGGATGATGTGGAAGAAGTTAAATATATATACGGGACTTATCCACATGTATTGTATGAAGACGGTCTCAACGGCTCCAGGGTCGTTGCGTCACCTGTTTCTTCTGCCGGTTTAAAGAATACGCCTTCCGTCACAAAGGCAGACTATCAGAGCGGCAAAGTATCCCTGAAGGGAATACTCGCATCGGTAACCGGATCGGAGATCGCAATTCAGTGGAATACCATTACACCGCCTTGTTCAGGTTCCAGAAACATTTCACTGCATGATGAGAAAAATGATATCAACGCATACGGGGCATGTCTGGCAGCCTACGGATGGCTGAGCCCGGATATGAATTTTAAATATAAGGCAGATATCTATCAGGACGGGAAGAAAATTGATTCTGTTGAAGGAACAAACGGCTTTTATAAGGGAAAACTGAAAGACGCGTCGGGAGAAATCAAAGTCTGCGGTACGGTAACGGCAGGCGGTACCACAAGTCAGGAAGCCTGCTTTATAGCGATCCGGAAGGAATGATATTTGCAAGAATTGCATGCATAACCCACATAATAATACAAGTTTAAACAACAATTTTGTAATTGTTCATATAATTCAAAAACAGTTGGAGATGCAAATTAAATTTGTTGGAAATAAGGAAATTTCGGTCTTTTTGTGTTTCGGAAACATGCTATACTAAAAAATGTAAACATGTAGTTGTTTTTGTGCACTTTTCATGTTGGTGATCTTTCAGGAGATATCATGGCAGAACAGGAACTCAGAAAACTGAAGAGAGCGGAACTGCTGGAAATGATGATCGAGCAGGGAAGGGCAGTAGCCAGACTCCGCATGGAATTGCAGCAGAAAGATACCCGTATCGAACAGCTGGAAGCCGAACTGATTATCCGTGAAGACGCGATGGATCGTCTGAATGAAAAGATGGAGCGCCAGGAAAAACTGATGCTGGAGAAGGAAGAGAAACTGAAAGCTCAGGATGCGGCATCTGAACGCCAGGTCAAGGCGATGGGTGTTATCTACAAGAAACAGAAACGACAGCTGGACGGAAAAGACGCGAAGATCGAACTGCTGGAAAGGGAGATTAGGGAACTCAGGGAAAAAGCAATCGGTATCACGAAAACGGATACACCGGAGCAGGCCGCCAGGAAACTGGACCGCGCACTTGAGCAGGCAAAGACCGCAAGCGACATGTATATGGAAGTCTTGAAGAAGGACAGAAAAGACAGGTTGAGGGGCCGGGATCAGAAATGAACCAGGAAACAATGACGGAATATTCCATGGAACAGCTTACTGAGGAGCGGGAACGGGAAAAGTATAAAAAGAGTTTCTTCTCATCCCTGAAAAGTACTATATATATGCTGATAACTGTCGCGGCTGTGGCGGTCCTGATCGCTGTGCTGGTCATGCCGGTGCTGCAGATCTACGGGAATTCCATGTCACCGGCACTGACAGAAGGCAATATCGTATTGTCTGTCAAGGGCAGCAAGTTCAAGACAGGAGATGTCATAGCGTTTTATTACAACAACAAGATCCTGGTTAAGCGTGTGATCGCTCAGCCGGGGGAATGGGTCAATATCGATCAGGACGGAACGGTATATGTCAATTCCGCAGCAATCGATGAACCATACATTTCAGAGAAGGCATTTGGTGAGTGTGACCTGAAACTTCCTTACCAGGTGCCGGAATCACGTATCTTTGTGATGGGAGATCACAGAAGCGTGTCCATAGATTCGCGAAATACATCAATAGGTTGTGTGGCAGAAGAGCAGATCGTAGGGAAAGTAGTGTTCCGCGTCTGGCCGATTACTTCATTCGGGCCGGTCCATTAATGAAAGCATATCCAAACAGCAGCTCAATTATGCGATTCTTCGGAAACGGAGGGGGGAAATCGTATGGGAGTTTCAAACGACAGAAAAAAGAGAAGATTAAAACCGATAGGCCGGTTTTTGGTCATATTTTTGGCGTTTATGGTCACTTTGACGACTGTAAATGCTTTGATATTGCCTGCAATAACACTGAACGAAGAAACAGCGGAAGGTGAACCGGGTATCGAAGTAGCAGATAAAGAACCTGAAACAACACCGGAGGCGGAGCCTGAACAGACACCTGAATCAGAACAGGAAGTCACCGAAGTTTCGGAAACTGCACCTGAGAAAACAGCCGCACCGGAAGTTAAGGAAGAAATTAAATATACAGCAGGTGAACTTGTGTATACAGAAAAAGAGGATTTCGAGATTACTCTGAAGTATACAGAAGAAGCAAAGCTGACAGATAAAGCCGAACTGCAGATCGTAGAGATCTGGGAAAGAGGAGAATACGAAGACTACCTTAAGAAGCTGGAAGAAGATGTATATCCCGAAGAAGAGTGGGAGATCATCGATGCCAGAGTTTTTGACGTTCATACGAATGAGACGGAAGAGATCAAAGGAAAGACAGAAGTCACATTTGAATATCTGGAAGAAACAGTGCTGGAAAATGAAGAAGAACTGAAGATTCTGGTACTGAATGATAAAGACGAGTATATCGAACTGGACGAAAAAGATAATAAGATCGAAATCGAAAGCAAGGAAACAGAGAGCGAAGAAGGAAGCATCATAGAAAGCGTTTCCTTCGAGAAGAAAGATCTGGATCATTTCGTTATTGTGTCAGTAAAAGAAAAGAAGGCAGATGAAATTACCGAAGAGTCTGAAGAAACGGTACAAGAAGAAGAGAAGGAATCTGAAACTGAAGAAGAAAAAAAGGTCCTTGAAGCAAAAGGAGATACATATACCGTAACACTTACATATGGGGAAGATGCAGAGATTCCTGAGGACGCAGAACTGCGTGTCAGGGAGATCACGGAAGATGATGAAAAGGAATATTCCGAAATTCAAGAGCAGGTTAAGACCGGACTGGAAGAAGGTACAGAGAATATTCCATCACATCCCGTGTTGTTTAACATATCCATCTGGTACGAAGGACAGGAGATCGAACCGGCAGAAGGCAGTGAAGTAAAAGTCGAGATTAAACTGACTGGCGATCCTATGAAAGGTATGTATACAGATGATAATTCCCCGGTACTTGTCAATGATGCACCTCTGGATGAAGAAATATCCGAAATGGATAAAGAGATCAAGGTACTTCATATCAAAGAAGAAGACGAAGTACATGTGATGGAATCCACAGAAGAGATCAGCGAGGAGAAGGCCGAGTCTGTCTTTACAACGGATTCGTTCTCAAACTGGCTGCTGTATCTGGATGAAGATCTGACATCGATCGATGTTACGACCGGGGATAGCCTGACACTTCGCCCATATACTGAATGGGTCTGGAAAAATGATGATGAATCTGCAGCATATCAGGATGGGGAATGGACATTCCCATCAAGTGACTGGGATAAAGTAGACACGGGAGAATGGGTAAATAATGTATGGTTTAATTATACGTTATATACGCATAAGACGAATGGTTCTCAATTTCGCTCTTTCACTAAGACGGATGATCAGCTGAATGAGACTTATACTGTTGTTACCAGTGTGTCGTTGGGCACGGGTAATGATGGAAAGTTCAACCTCACCACAAACAAAGGGAAAACGATCGAAGTACATGTTACAGAAGGCTCTTCCAGCGGGAAACCGGAAACTGTTGCCGGCATTCCGGATTTGAAAGTCAATTTGTTTGACTATGATATACCCGGATCCGGCAATAATTACAACTTTGCACGCTCCGGAAATCTGGATGTGCAATCAAATGTCGCAACAAGTCCGAATAATAATAACAACATCAATACAAACCATGATTTGAAATTCCTGGGTTACGGTGGAAGTAATGTTTCATCAACCGACAACTGGTTTTGGATCAACAATTATACAAAAGATCTTCCCCAGCAGGGAATCGTCAAAGAACAATTAGGTTCAAATGGCTATCCTGAACTGACTCCAGGACTGAATGGACAAGAAAGAGGAAATCCGAGTCTGAAGTATTTGTTTGATCCGGATGCAACTCCAAATCACAATGTTTATCCATTCCCTGAGGCAGGAGGATTATTCCAGAAAGACAATCAGGGTTATTACTACTACAACAGTAACTCAAACTATGCAGAATATGATCGAAGTACAAACCAGTTCATTCTTTATGAGCACACATATTCGCAGAATACAGGTGGCTCAAATGGCGCCAATGCAAAACCGATCGGTTTCTTCCCATTCCACGAATATGACACTTCAGATACGCAGCCGTCAATGAATTTCAACCAGAATTTGAATCATCACTTTGGCATGAGCATGACGGTCGATTTTGAAATTCCGAAAGATCGTCAGATGGAAGATGATAACGGCGTTCAACATGACATTATTTACGAGTTCTCCGGTGATGATGATTTGTGGGTATTCGTTGATGGTGAACTGGCACTTGATATTGGAGGCCTTCATCAGCCTGTAACAGGAAGTATCAATTTCACTACAGGTGAGATTATTGTGCATGGGCTGAATACCGAAACAAAGACCTTTAGTGTCGGAGCACATACATTGCAGATGTTTTATCTCGAGCGAGGCGGATGTGATTCCAACCTTTCCGTCAGATTCAATTTTCCTCTTGTAAAAGGTAAAGCTGAAATCAATGTTGCCAAGAAGAGTATGACAGATGACGCTACCGATCCGGATGAGTTCCTGGAAGGAGCTATCTTCGGTATTTGGGAGAATGCAGACTGCAGCGGCGATCCTTATCTGACAGCGACATCCGATGCGAACGGTTATGTTGCATTTGATAATCTGCCGGTCAAAGCACCAGGACAGAAGTTCTATCTGAAAGAAATCAAGGCGCCAGAAGGCTATAACCTGAATTCTAAGATCCTTACTGCAACAGCAGTTGGTCCTGATGCGAATGACAATTACACATTCACTATTACTGATGGAGATGAAATTGTTGAAACAATGACACAGGAACCGTATTACCCGATCATTCGCGATACAAGGCCTGATGCGATCAGTCTGATTGTTAAGAAAGAATGGCAGGATGCAGACGGCAGTGAAATGGAAGCTCCGGATGTACAGGCGGAATTTGAAGTAAAACGTCGTTATACTTGGGTCGAAGGAAGCACGGGACCGGCCAACAGCATTATCAATGTATACCGAGTAAACAACAACTTGCAAAATCCCAATCCCAAGTTGATGGAAACCAGAGAATATGCGGGCAATACAACGGCATATGTAAACTGGACATACAATCAGTATCTAGATAATAGATATAAAAATTGGCAGTATCGTGTTAACAACGGAAGTGCACAGACAAAGGGTAATGGCCCTGCATCGATTCAGCTGACTGCCGGAGAAACAACAAATGTATACATTTACGATGGTAATTTAGAAACCCAGTGGGAACAATATGGCGTTGAAAATATTAGTGTTACCGGTGATGCACCGCCATCAGGCGGCGGAGAACTAATTACCGGAGAAGGTGAAGATACTGAATATCACGGTCCTGTAATTACACTCCCGACATCAGCGGGATCCTGGACCGATACTGTCAGCAATCTTCCTGTAATGGAAGAAGATGGCGAAAGAACATATTATTATCAGTATTATCTGGTTGAAAAAACTGTTCCAGATGGATTTGAAGCGATATATCTGGACGGATCCGAAAATCCGATCAGTGATCCTTCGAGTCAGATGACAAATATCGATGGGACACAGACAGTTGTCAACCGAAAGCTTCTTGATATTCCGATCAAAAAGGAATGGGCAGATTTTATTGGTGATGCTTATACCTGGGAAACTACATTCCAGCTTGAAGAAAGGGAAATCAAGGTCAACGAAACCGATCCGGATGCTTCAGATGCGATTACATCATTTACACCAGTAGAGGGAAGAGACTCTTTAACGATCGCAAAAGGAATGAATCCAGAACCGAAATTTGAAAATCTTCCGATGTATCGTGTTCATAGCAATAGTACGGTATACAGGATAGAGTATTCTGTATCCGAAATTGCATATAAGGTCATGCATGGAAACGATATTGTCGCACAATGGAGTAAGGACGGCGGTCTTGTTATAGGGAGTCAATATGCTCCGCAGTTCGAACAGGATGCCGGAGAACACGGAGATAATATCAGCGATTATGAGATTCTGGTTGTCAATGCCCTGGAAAACCTGATTCCTTCAAGAGGAATTGAACTGTCAGTTCAGAAAACATGGCCGGATGGATCTGATATTGAGAATGATGACAGTGCATATGCAAAATTCGTTCTGAAACGGTGGACTCATCAAGAATATCGTGATTACTCAAATCTTGATGAAGGTACAAAGTGGGTAGATATCACACTTCAGACATGGGAAAACGGTAAAGGAAACCAGACAGTCCATGTACCTGAGGGTACTATAATGCATATTGTCGGCAGTATAAAAGGTAATACCAACGCAAATAAGATCGTCTTTACACAGTCTCCAGGGGATCCTATTGAGCTGGTATTAGATAATTCACATAACGAAGATAAAGCATTGTTCGATATCACCTTTACAGCTGATCAGCCAAAAACGGTCAGTCTGACACGAGGAGATAACTATGTGATCGGCGGAAGAGACGGCTTCTTCCTCTCTGATACATATGGTAACAAAACCAATGATAAGGTAGATCCTGATTTCAAAGTTGAATTTACACTGAATAAATCGAATCAATGGCAAGAATACTTCGAATATCTGCCACAGATGGTCATGACTGATGTTGATCCGACAGAAACACCGCAGACCGTTTATGTATACAGTTATTACCTGGAGGAAATTGACTCTAATCCGGATAATTACTCTCCTGTATTTACCGACAACTATGGTACTAAATTGGGAGACATTAATAACGGTATTGATACAGATGCGCAGATAATGGCGGAGAATAAATTATCGGTGGCCAGCATTACATTGAAGAAAGTTGATAAGGCTGACGTAAATAAAGAAAATCTGGAAGCTTCAGATCTGCTGGATGGCGCAACATTCATTCTTGAAAAGTACACTCAGCTTGATCCGGAAACAGCGGATACAGAATGGAATAATGCTCACAATATTGCGAATGCCGGAAACAATGGTGTATTTGAATTCGATAACCTGCCATTCGGTATTTACAAGATCGTCGAAAAGGATTTCCCGGACGGATATGTACAAACAACAGCAGCACCTGTATTTGAGATTAAGCAGGACACTGATGGAAACCCTGTCATCGAGATTAAAAACGAAGACGAATTGGACGGATTGGCACGCGTGGTTGACGGGCAGCTGGTCATAATTGTTGGAAATGAAGCAGGAGCAGTTCTTCCACATACAGGAGGCTCGGGAACTACGATCTTCTATACACTGGGATCGATCCTGGTGCTGATCGCATCAGCGTGGCTCTTTCAAAACAAAATATCTTACAGAAGAGGAGGCGGCAAACTATGAGGGTGCACAGAATCCGCGGTAAGCCATTCTCTTCTGTGAGAATGATGATATCTTTGCTTGTCTGTTCTAAATCACCGCCTTCTTCCTGAAGCAGCATCTTCGGGATGAAATTCCGGGGATGCAGTTAATAAGATATCGTTAGAAAATGAAGATAAAACAGACAAGTAAAAGAACCGGAAATGATCTGTAGACATATCGAAGAACAAAAACGCATATGCAGGCAGGTGATTTCCCCGGAAATAACAAACATAATTAACTTCGATCAAACCACAAACAAAATACCTGTAATAATTCGAAAAAAGGATAGCTAATTACAGGAAATACTGTCAGAGGGGAGAGACAAACACACAACAACCAACCTAAAAAAGGGAAAGAAAGGGAAAAAAATGAAAAGAATTGCGAAAATAATGGCTTTAGTCATTGCCATGGTGATGGTACTGGCTACAGGAAGTACTGCTTTTGCGGAAGGTGATGATACAGGAAATGATTCTTCTGAAACACTTACTGCTGAATATATCAAACTGGCTAGTAACGATACCCATACTTATAAGGTATTTCAGGTATTAACTGGTACGCTTGCAACCGAAGGATCTAAACAACTTGGTAATCCTGCATGGGGCGCTGATGCAATCGAGGACCCAGGAGATGTAAATGCATTTATCGCTAGTCTTAATGGAAAATCTGAATCTGAAATTGCGGAATTAGTGGCTGCTAAAGTTGATACTAGTGGTGATGGACGCGGTATAGTTACCAAGGATACTCCCATCGAGGGCCTTGCTAAAGGTTATTATGTACTTGTTGATATAACGGATCTTAGTGCTGAAGGCTTTAAAAATGATACTGCAGCTCTTAACGTCGTAAAGGTAGTTAACAATATTGATGCACTTGCAATTAAGCACGGCACAACACAGGATGAAAAAACCATCACCGGGGATACTCTGGGTGCTGAAGGCAATGAATTTGATCCTGGTGAAGACAATGATAATGTAAGCGTTGGCGATACTGTTCACTATAATATCGCTGCTACAGTTCCGGACAATGCGGATAAATTCAAAACAGGGACATTCTTCTTTGTTATTACTGATAAACTTTCAGATGGTTTAACCTTTACTGAGGAAAGCATTAAAGTATACGAGGGCACCACAGAACTTGCTGCCGATAAATATACTGTTCAGTATGATATTAACGATAATACATTTGAAGTTGGTCTGATTAATGCAGCTTCTTACAAGGGCAAAACCATTAACGTAAAATATGATGCAGTTCTTAATGAGAATGCAGTGATCGGTGATGCAGGAAACCCCAATACATCAACAGTTAAATTCTCCAACGATCCTAACAAGACATACGATGGGTCACCTGAAGATACAAATCATCCTGGATTCCCGGATTCCAAGAAAGATGTGCCGACTGGCGAAACTCCTGAATCCGAGACAAAAACATATACAACCGGCATTGAGATTCTGAAAGTTGACCAGGATGGCAAGGTACTGACTGGTGCTACATTCAAGATCAGCGGTGACAGTGTTAAAACTGTTCTTAAAGTAACTCAGACCTTTACAGCAGCTGCTGATGGCGAATATTACAAACTTAAGGATGGTACATATACCAAGACAGCTCCTTCCACTGAAGAGACAATGGTTGAAGCTGAAGCTGGGGCAACAGCCGGATATGTCGTAGATGAGACATACGAAGGGGAAGATAAGAAAGTAATTGGTGAAGTTACCTATCGTCCGTATGTTCCTGAAACTGATGAAGGCAAAACTATTTATGTTCTGAAAGAGGGCAACGCTGATCTTTATGACGACACTGATACGAAGTATAAGAAGACTGAGACTAAGACTACTGAAAATGATGCACAAAATCATGAAGCTAGTCAGGCTGTTGACGCTAATGGTCTTGCCAGATTTGATGGACTTGGTGCAGGCACCTATACTATTTCAGAAACAGTTACTCCGTCCGGATACAATACTGTAAGTGATGTATCTCTTACTGTAACATTCGATGAAAACGGAACAGCAAAATTCTCAGCAGATGGCGCAACTTATGAGGATGGCGTTCTGAAGATCACGGTTGAGAACAAAAAGGGCACAGAGCTTCCTGAAACCGGTGGAATCGGTACAACAATGTTCTACATTATCGGTACGATCTTAGTGCTCGGCGCCGGTATTGTGCTGGTATCCAGAAAAAAGATGGAAATGTAATTCATTCCCGTCTTGCTGAAAGGTCATGCTGAAAAGTATGACCTTTTTTTGTGCCCCACTCTATTCTGTTTTAGCGTATTGCTTTAAAATAGTTTTGCAGACAGCACAAATTACATAATATAACGATCAGTTTAAAGATTTATTTATGGAGGACACCGGTATGGCAAACAGGAATATTGCGGATATATACTGCCCGAACTGCGGAGCGCCTGCGCGTTTTGATATCCGGCGTCAGATGTATGTGTGCGGGCACTGCGGCGGGAACGTGAAGATCGATGAAGCACAGAAACAGAGAACAGGTTTCCGTCAGCTGGCGCAGTCCCGTATGCAGGATGAAGTAAAGAATTACAAACTGATCAGGGCAGACTGTCCCGGATGCGGTGCTGAGATCGTGTTTGAAGAGAACGAAGCACTTTCCGACTGTGCATTCTGCGGGAAAGCACTGGTAAGAAAAGAATACCTGTATACAGAAGATATGCCGGAAATGATCATACCTTTCCGTATTACGGAAGATGAAGCAGAACAATTTCTGCGTGAATGGTGTGATCAGAACAAAGATAAACGAGAAGCCAGGCATATCCGAAAGTACATCAAGGATCTGAAAGGCTTTTATCTGCCGTACGAGCTGATCTGCGGACCGATCAGCTGTACTGTGTCCAGGATTGATGGCGGTAAAAACTATTTCTGCGGCGGATATATCGACGAGGTATTTATCAACTGTTCGAAACAGCTCGATAACCTGCTGCTGGACGGTATGGAACCGTATGAACTGGATGAACTGAAGGAATTTGATTTTGCCTATACAGCCGGACAGAGAATCAAAATCAGGGATATCAATACAGAGGAACTGGGAAAACGTGTGGAGGCAGAAGTCAGCGAATCGTATACACCCGCTGTACGGAAAACACTGGAGACCAAAGCGGTGGAGATCGATACTGATGTGCATTCCGTTTTCAGGATGCCGGTGCTTCTGCCGGGATATTATCTGAAATGCGGCAATACCATAGCGGCAGTCAACGGGCAGACCGGAAAGGTCAGTGTGCGTGCCGCAAAGGAATCACATTATTATTTCCTGCCATGGTGGCTTAAAGCAATTCTTGCGACAATTCTGATCAGTGCAGTATGTTTTGGCGGCCTGCGTCTGTTCCGCGCTGACAACGCAACAGCCTTGTACCTGACAGGAATACTTGCAATGTTCTTTTTAATCGTAACCCTCTGTGCTTACAGTGACACGTATCATACAGATTTCGCTGTGAAATCGGGATATAAAGTCTTCCTGTCGGAAGGGGGTGCCTGGCGCAGGGAAAACGGTGTCCTCGTTCAGGATACGGAAGAACTGAAGAGGAATGTAACAGAACCGGTATTCTTTGAAAAGATAGACGGCAAAGAACAGTCAGTGGTCCTGCGGTTTACTACGCCGCAGAGAATTATCAGAATGGGACTGCTGGCATTGTTCGTCATATTTCTGCCGGTCGTGCTGGCTTTGTTTATAAACGGATTTAACTTCAAACAGTTGGAACTCGGAGGATCAGCCGTCTGGTTCTGTATATTCCTGCCTGTTGTCCCGATCTATGTTCTGAAATTCGGCATCATCGAATTATACGAAAGACCATGGATCTGGCTGCTTTCAGAAGACGGAAAGAAAAAACGATATCATAAACCGGTCGACTGGAAAGGTATTGGGAAATGGATCCTGTCGGGACTGAAATATCTGTTTATCCCGCCGGTGTGCTTTGCCATATGGCTGGGAATTGCCAGTTTCTGCGTTATTGTTTATCTGACTGCTTTCGGTTTCTGACCAAAAGCTTTTTGTGCATCATCCTTGCGAAAAAATCATGGTGACCATATGATCAAAGTGAAAAAACAGGAGGAATTCAAATGGAATTCAAGGAAGTGATCAGACAGCGTTATTCATGCAAAAAATACAGTGACATACAGGTGGAGAAAGAAAAGATCGATTCTATCCTCGAGGCAGGAAGACTGGCACCGACAGCGAAGAACCTGCAGGAACAGCACATCTATGTGATACAGTCAAAAGAACTTCTTGAAAAGATCGATACTGTAACACCGTGCCGGTACGGCGCGCCGACAGTGATCGTTGTTGCTTATGACAAGACCAATGTCTTTACATATCCGGGCGGGAAACGGGATTCCGGTGTGGAAGATGCTTCGATCGTCGCAACACATTTGATCCTTGCGGCAGAGGATGAAGGTGTAAACAGCTGCTGGCTCAATTTCTTTGATCCGGATCAGGCGGCGCAAGTGCTCGGTCTGCCTGAGAACGAGGAGATATTAATGTTGATGGATCTGGGATATGCTGCAGATGGCGCAGGTCCGCTTCCAAATCATGGGAACAGAAAGTCATTGTCAGAAACGGTAACCTGGCTCTGATATCATTTACAAAATATATACAAAAAGTCAGGAGTAGTTCTGACTTTTTTGCTGGATGAAAAACCCATATCCGGTATGGATATGGCAGATTGATCAGATTCTGTAGATGTAGTTTCCTTTTCTCGGAGCAGGTTCTTTGGTGGGTTCTGCAGGGTAGCCGAGGATCAGATGTCCGATTCCTTCATAATCACCTTCGATGCCGAGGTCTTTCAGGATAGCTTTGCCTTCTTCGCTTTCGAATTCTTCCTTTGCCCTGTGGATCCAGCAGCTTCCGATACCGAGATCAGCTGCGGCATTCATCATGTTTCCCATAACGAGACTGCCATCATAGAGGTATGTACGTACATTTTTATCTGCCAGTACGATCAGCAGTTCAGGAGCTCCGTAGAATGGATCCATCTCCATCTGCCCACCCATTACTGCAGCGTTCATTGCGGAGAGTTTATCCCGCATTGCTTTGTCCGTAACCGCAATAATGATCGGGGACTGCTTTCCCATACCTGTTGCGGCATATGTGCCTGCTTCAATAATTGCATTGAGTTTTTTTTCTTCGATCAGATCCGGTTTATACGATCTGCAGCTGCGTCTTGTTTTCAGTGTTTTCAATGTTTCAGCCATATTCTGCCTCCGTTTTATACACTATAAAATTCCATTTCCAATGACGCAAGCGGGATGATCGGGACAATTTAAAAAGGCAGACACATGGTATCCATGAAATTATTAATAATCATTATTTGATGAACATTTTTTCGTTTTTTTCATCAAAAACCAGTCAAGTAAACAAACACAAAATTGTATGCATGGAAAACAAAGAAAGTGCTTTATTTGTACTGTTAAAATGTGCTTCGGTTCATTGAAAAACGGGTAGTTTGATGCTATTGTTTATAAGGATAACTGTCTTTTTCTGCGCGCATATCATGAATGCAGAAAAACAGCAAAATTCCACAGCAAAGAACGATACATGCATTTGTAGCATATTACCGGGACTGGATATTCATGAGTGAAGACAAAACACAAAGCAAAAAGAAAAATGACCGTCTGATCAATGCAGTCCTTGCTGGGATTCTGGTACTGGGTCTGGGACTTCTGGTATATCCGACATTTGCCAACTGGTGGAACAGTTTTCACCAGTCAAGGGCAGTTGCCTCGTATATGAAAGCTGTTGCGAACCTGGATCCGGAAGAATACGACAAAGTAATCTCGGAAGCGGAAGCGTACAACGGACGTCTGGCTATGACAGGCATCCTTTGGCACATGGATGCTGCACAACTGGAAGAGTACAACCGGATCCTGGATATTACAGGGACCGGAATCATGGGTTATATCGATATCCCGAAAGCCTCTGTTACACTGCCGATTTATCATGGTTCTGATGAGGCAGTCCTGCAGGTCGCTGTCGGTCATCTGGAAGGCACCAGTCTTCCTGTCGGAGGCGCAAGCAGTCATTGCGTCGTGACCGGTCACAGGGGTCTGCCAAGCGCCAGACTGTTTACGGATATAGATAAACTCGTTAAAGGAGATACGTTTACGATCTCGGTCATGAACCGGACATTGACCTATGAAGTCGATGACATCCATATCGTTGAGCCAACGGATCTCAGCAACATCTCAATTACACAAAATCAGGATTATTGTACTCTAGTAACATGTACCCCATACGGCATCAACAGCCACCGCCTGCTGGTTCGGGGAAAGCGTACAGAAAACGCTGCCGGCACGGCAAATGTAACAGCTGATGCCATGCAGCTGAAGCCGGTATATGTCGCACCGCTGGTAGCGACACCGATGCTGTTTGTATTACTGCTTGGGATACTGATCAAAACAAGAAAACCAAAACCGAAAAAGGAGGGGGACAGCCATGGTGAATAAGTGGAAGAAGCATATCCGCGTGCTGGCAGCTTTTATGTTGGGCATAGCGGCTGTGCATTGCATTCCAGGGGAAAGTATCAATGCCGTGGACATATCTGACGACGCAACTTACATACTGGACATTGAACTGGCCGGTGAGAATACCGGATATCTGGAGGATCTGGAAAAAGCCAATACGACGGTTGATTTTTACCGCGTCGCTACGCTGATCCCGGATCCGAAATATGATACCTATTCATTCAACAGCCTGATCGATTTTTCCATTGACGGGAAGAAAGTCGATCTCAGTAAGTATGATGTACTTTCCAAACTGGATGCGGAAAAATGGGACCAGCTCAGCGAACAAGCTGCGGAAAAGGTACTGCCTGACGGAACCGGATTTGATAAAAAAGTCAGCACAACATCTGACAGTATTTCTTTGAACCCGGGTCTTTGGCTGGTCGTACCGCATGATACGACACAGATCCAGGCAGAAGACAAGGATCTGCCGGAGGGAATCATTTCCCTTGTCCATACACCGCGCTATACCTATGTTTACAGACCGCAGCTGATCGCTGTTCCGACGACGGACAACGGCTCGACAGACGGTACCTGGCAGAGCAGGAGTACAGCGACTCTGAAACCGGAGAGGCTGAAAAGATATGCAAAGATTCTCGTCACGAAAGATCTGCTGAAGTATGAAACCACGACAGAGGCAACATTTGTCTTTGAAGTAAAGGCATCCTATAACCAGGATATGAGTGATCCGGTCTACAACAACGTAGTGGCACTGACATTCTCCGCAGCCGAATCGCAGTCGCATCTGTTCGATGATATACCGGCAGATACATTTGTACAGGTTACGGAGACCTATGACGGAAGTTCCTATACCAAAGAATATTCCGCTGATGATATCCGGCATATTGAGGCATATAAAATTGGAGATGAGGGAGATGAGATAGAAGAATTCAAATTCGGAAACTCCTATGACAAGCCTCCGAGAAGCGGTTCCGGCATCAATAACCACTTTGACCAGAGAAAAGATGATCCGGCAAAGTGGAGCTGGGACAAGGAATACAAGACAGGGGATTATGAAGAAACGACAGGAGGTACAGAACAATGAAGAAATATAAAATTGTTCTTGCGGTACTTGCGGTCATAATGATCCTGTCCCTTTCCGTGCAGGGTGCCATGGCGTACTTTACGACCTATGTCAGGGTCAAAGGAACCATTCCCCTGAACCTGCATGAAAAAACAACGATCACGGAAGAAGTCGTTGAAGGCGAGAAGATCGTAACGATCTCCAATACGGGAACTGTTCCTGTATATGTACGCGCAAAGGCGATTGCGCCTTCAACAGTTACGCTGAAATATAACACTGACAGCAATCCTGACTGGACAGACGGCAATGACGGTTACTGGTATTACGGACCGATGCTGATGGGCGGCAGTGAGGAAAACCCGACACAGGCTTCTCCTCTGCATATCAAGATCGAATTGCCTGAAAACAGCGAACAGACGGAGATCAATGTAGTTGTACTTTATGAGGCAACACATTCCATCGATAATAACGGCAATGCCGTTTGGGAATGAGGTGAGAGACGATGCTGAATAAGAAAAGAAAAATGCGCGTCTCCCCCGGAACACTGATTCTGGGTATCCTGGCTGCAGTCCTTCTGACAGTCGGGACGATCGGCGGCGCAAGAGCGGCTCTCACGATCTTTTCCAATGATTATGATTCCCATATCGAAATGTATGAGATCGGTATTACATTACGGGAAAGCAACGAAAAAGACGGAGCGAATTCCGTTGCCCGCACCAGCCGTAATTATGCGGTAGGACACGAAACAGAAGCACAGAACTGGCATGAAACCCATGGGGAGATCCTGCAGGACCTCCTGGCAAAGCACGGTGACA
>CADBPK010000326.1 GCA_902796465.1 uncultured Erysipelotrichaceae bacterium
AGTACTTTGACGGACAGGAACGGGAAACGCTCCAGTTAAAAGTAAATGTCGAAAAAGTTGATGATCAGTGGATTATCACAAAGATGGAATAATACATCTTCAGCATAATGAATACATGCCGGAATCAGCCCTGATCCGGCATTTTCTTTTCCATAAGAGTAAAATCGAAAATGAATCGACATAGTTTATGAAATAAGATAAAATTATAGTGTCATTATCAGGAGGGAAAAATGAAAAAATTATTATCTGTCGCAGCTGCATTATGCATGTCTGTTACACTTGTTGCCTGCGGTGCAGGCGGATCAACCGTAGATAAGAATGAAGAAGCAGCGAAAGAAGTCGTAAACTCATTCTTTACGGCACTGCAGTCAGGGGATATAGAAAAAGCACAGAGTTTCGCAAATGAAACAGTTACAGATGAACTTGGCAAGATTACAGGAGCTTTCGATGAGTTTAACACTCTTCTGGATCAGTACAACGCAACTGATGAAACCAGAGCGAAGTATACAAGCATTATGCCTCTGATCATTAAAGCAGTATTTGAAAAGTATGAGATCACTGAAACAGAAAAGGTAAGTGATACTGCTTATTCTTTCCAGGTCAAGAACACAGGCGTCAACCTGGATGCGATCGAACATGTTGATGCGGCTCTTGATCAGGATGCATTTATTGAAGACATTACCGATGAGCTGACAGAAAAAGCACAAAGTGATGGCTATGATGCCGCAATGTCCTGGTTGATGGACAAGCTCGCAGATTATATGCTTGAAAGTCTGAATACTTACATCGCAGATCAGGCGCGTGAAGAAAACGTAATGAACTGCGTTGTTGAAAAAGTTGATGACAAATGGCTTGTCACAAAGATGCAGTAAAAAAACTATTATACAAATCTGCTCGGATATGTTAAAATATCCGAGTAACTGAGGGATTAGCTCAGCTGGGAGAGCACTTCCTTGACGTGGAAGGGGTCATGGGTTCGAGTCCCTTATTCCTCATATATTTCAGAAAAGCCTTTATTCAAAGGCCTTTTTTCGTTATGATTTGCCGATTTAACGCATCGCTTCCAGTGAATGTTCATGAATGCTTCTGGTGGAGCCTTGGATCCGGGACATTTTCAACAGTTTATATGGACAAACTGTAATGATTACCGTATCGGCACATATGATTGTCTGTCATAATATCCCAAAAATGATATGATTTAGCTGTATTAAGAGAGGTGAAGGTCATGAAAAAATCAATATCTGTTTTACTGACGGCTGCGCTTTTATGTGCATGTTCTTCTCCCTCCTCAGGCGGATTATCGCCGCAGGAAGAAGATACTGTTTCTGTTGTTGCACTGGCAAGGCCTACTATCATTACCCGGTCTTTTTCACAGTATTCCGTGTCTCCTTCTGTTGAATCCTATACAGTTGACCCGGATCTGGGAAATGTCCTGAATCAATCCGATGTTTCCTGGCTCAGTGATAATGCGAAGAAACAGCTGTCAGAAGACGGATTTGTGGTTACACAAGGCTGGGGAGATGAATTCTTTGAAGCATATGAAATGAATTCCTATGGATATGTACCCAGTTTTGTGACCGTGGATTCCATGATGCATACCTTTCATCTGTATTATGCATATCTGCAGAAAAACCTGGAGAAAACATCCCTGTCTGACAAGATCAGGCTCATGTCAAAATCTCTGCTGGATAAATCTATTGAACAGCGTGATGCGCTGGCTTCCACGGAATGGGAGAGCGCTGCACAGAGGAATGTGGATTTCTTTTCGGTCGCAGTGAATCTGATCGGTGAAGAGACAGAGATGAGCGAGAACGCAAAGGCTGAGTATGACCTGATCATGGCAGCCGGGGGAATCGCGGATTCACCGCTGTTCACTGTAGACGCGGAAGACCCGCAGATGATGGATTACAGCCAGTACATCCCGCGCGGATACTATACGGAAAACGAACAGCTGCAGAGGTATTTCCGCACGATGATGTGGTATGGTCAGAGCAACTTTACGCAGAAATATGAAGACCTCGACAGAAGCGCGCTCCTGGCTGTACTGGCAATGCGCGACGGGGACTTCACAGACTGGGAAGCTGTCTATACGGTTACGGCATTCTTTGCCGGCGAAAGTGATGACAACGGATTCTATGAATACTATCCGGTACTGGAAGCTGTCTACGGAAAAGAGATCAAAGCCGAAGAACTGGCAGGAGATGATTCAAAATGGCAGAAATATCATGCCATGACCGGAAAACTCGGTGCACCGAAACTGAATTCCATGCCTGTATACAATGAAACAATCGAGCCGGATCTGGAAGGCAAGATTACAGGTTTCCGTCTGATGGGGCAGAGATTTACGATCGACGCGGATATCATGCAGAACCTGATCTACAGGAAAGTAAAAGAGAATCCTTCCGGAGCGCAGAGACTTCTGCCGAGCGGACTGGATGTCCCGGCTGCGCTTGGATCGGATGCCGCGCTGTCCCTGCTGGAACAGGATGGAAATAACGAATATGAAGGTTACAGTGAGAATATGCAGGCACTCCGGGAAATCTACGCAGACAGCGACGAAAAAGTATGGAGTGCAAGCGTATATGCGTTATGGCTCAAAACGCTGCGGCCGCTTCTCAGGACTTATGATGAAACCTTCCCGATGTTCATGCAGTCGGAAAAATGGCAGTTCAAGAACCTGATGTCTTTCCTCGGAAGCTATGCCGAACTGAAACACGACAGTATCCTGTATGCTAAGCAGGTTATGTCGGAAATGGGCGGTGCCGGTTTTGACGAGATCCCGGATGACAGGGGATATGTTGAATGTGAACCGGAAGTATTCCTGCATCTTTCCGAACTGGCGCAGTTTACATCCGAAGGACTGCAGAAATACGGTGTGATATCCCCGGAGGATGTTGAATATCTGAAACTGTTCAGCGAACTGGCTTCGAAGCTCCAGGTCATCGCGGAAAAAGAGCTGAGAGGGGAACTGCCGACCGATGAAGAATTCGACCTGATCCGTTCCTACGGCGGAACGCTGGAACATCTGTGGCTCAAGACCATGAATGAAGGCATCACCCGCGCCATGGACTGCCCGTCACCGATCGTAGCGGATATCGCGACAGATCCCAACGGCAGATGCCTGGAAATAGCCACAGGTAAACCGGCCAACATCTATGTGGCAGTATATTTTGACGGCAAAGTGAGGATCGCACACGGTACCGTGTTCAGCTACTATGAATTCGAACAGCCGATCAGCCAGAGACTGACAGATGAGCAGTGGAGAGAAAAACTTAATGACTGGAATAATCCGCCGGCAATGGCGGAATGGACAAACCGCTTTGTGCAGGAATAAATGGCTGTATGCAGTAATCCTACTGTTCCTGACGAGATGCACACGATATCCGTCCTGGATCATCTGGGAGGAGAACTCCATTGTCCTTCCCGGCGGGCATTCACTTGCGGTAAAGGATAAAACCGTATATGTGGATGAACAGGAAATCTTTGATCAGGACTGGAAATGCGCAAAAGCCCTGACCTGTGATCTGGATCAGGACGGGGAAGAAGAGATCCTTATGCTTATATGGAATCATATGGATTACGGGGACTATCATCCATTCTGGGAAGAAAAGGATGAAAAGACCCTCCGGGAACATGTTTATATCTATAACTTCCGTGACGGAACCATGAAACCGAAATGGATGTCATCGTTCCTGGATCCCGAGATCATGGATATCGAAGTGAACGGAAATGAACTGACAGTCACTGATCCGCATGGGAAAATTACCCTGTGGCAGTGGAAGACCTACAGCATCGAAAGAATCAAATAAAACTCGCTAAGGTTTGTCAATATCAAATTCACTAAAGATTAATGCGCATTA
>CADBPK010000327.1 GCA_902796465.1 uncultured Erysipelotrichaceae bacterium
ACAGGTCTCGTTGAAATCCCGATGGGAACAACGCTCCGTGAGATCATCTATGAAATCGGCGGCGGATGCCCGAACAACAAGGCGTTCAAGGCTGTTCAGACCGGCGGTCCGAGCGGCGGCTGTCTGACGGAAAAAGAACTCGATACACCGATCGACTACGACAACCTCATAGCTGCAGGCTCCATGATGGGTTCCGGCGGTATGATCGTTCTCGATGAAGACAACTGTATGGTAGACGTTGCGCGTTTCTATATGGACTTCATCTGCGACGAATCCTGCGGCAAGTGCTCACCGTGCCGTATCGGTACTAAGAGACTTCTCGAAATGCTCACGAAGATCACGGAAGGCGAAGGAACGCTGGAAATGCTCGATGAGATGGAAGACCTCTGCAATGAGATCAAGGATACAGCTCTCTGCGGTCTTGGACAGACAGCACCGAACCCGATCCTCTCCACACTGAAGAGCTTCCGTGATGAATACATTGCACATATCGTTGACAAGAGATGTCCGGCCGGCGTCTGCAAGAAGCTGCTTACATACTCCATTGACCCGAACAAGTGCAAGAAGTGCTCCCTGTGTGCACGGAACTGCCCGGTCAGCTGCATTACCGGTGTTCCAGGCAAAGAACCGTATGTCATCGATACAGAAAAGTGCATCAAGTGCGGAACCTGTATCACATCCTGCCGCTTCGGTGCAGTAGAAAGACGATAGGAGGATATAAATATGGCAACTGTAAATTTAAAGATCAATAACAAGCCGATTACAGCTGAAGCCGGAATGACCGTTCTGGAAGCTGCGCGTGCAAACGGTATTTATATTCCCACACTGTGCTATCTGAAGGATATCAACAAGTCCGGTGCATGCCGTGTATGTCTGGTTGAAGTAGCGCGTGCGCGTACGCTTCTGTCCGCCTGCACGACACCGGTTTCGGAAGGTATGGAAGTATTCACAAATTCCGAACGTGCCATCAAGGGACGCAGGAATTCCGTGGAACTGATCATGTCCAACCACAACAAGAACTGCCTGTCCTGTAAGAGAAACCAGAACTGTGAACTCCAGAAACTGTGCGAAGAGCTCGGTATCCGTGAAAACCGTTTTGAAGGACAGCACACAGCCGCTACACTGGAAAGCGCAAGCTACGGTATCGTCAGAGACACCAGCAAGTGCGTTCTGTGCGGACGATGCATCGAGACCTGCAAGAAGGTACAGGGACTTGGTATCCTGGGTCTGCAGAACCGCGGATTCAACACCATCATGGGTCCTGTCTTCAATAAGAGCTTCAATGATGTCAACTGCATGCAGTGTGCACAGTGCGTCATCAACTGTCCGGTAGGCGCCCTCACAGAAAAGGAAGATATCCACTATGTGATCGATGCCCTCAACGATCCGAAGAAGACCGTTATCGTACAGACCGCTCCGGCAGTCCGTGCGTCCCTCGGTGAAGAATTCGGCATGCCGATCGGCAGCCGTGTAACCGGCAAGATGGTCGCAGCTCTCAAGGCCTGCGGATTCGACCGTGTCTATGACACAAACTTCGGTGCCGACCTGACGATCATGGAAGAAGGCACAGAACTTCTGAAGCGTCTGAGCAACGGCGGCGTTCTGCCGATGTTCACATCCTGCTCACCGGGCTGGATCCGTTACATTGAATATCAGTATCCGGAACTCCTGCCGCATCTTTCCTCTGCCAAGTCCCCGCATATGATGTTCGGTCAGATCTGCAAGACTTTCTGGGCAAAGGAAAAGGGTATCGATCCGAAAGACATCGTCGTCGTTTCCATCATGCCGTGTGTTGCCAAGAAGTCCGAGATCCAGCGTCCGGAATGCCATACAGGCGAATACAAGGATGTTGACTATGTACTTACAACACGTGAATGCGCACGTCTTATCAAGATGTACGGTGTTGAATGGGATGAACTGGAAGACGATACATTCGACCAGGATCTCTTAGGCGATTACACCGGCGCAGCCGTAATCTTCGGCACAACCGGCGGTGTTATGGAAGCTGCTCTGCGTACTGTCAAGCAGAAACTCGACGGCAAGAAGCTTGAAAAGGTTGACTTCGAAGCATGCCGCGGTATGGAAGGCGTCAAGGAAGCCGAGATCGATCTGAACGGCACAAAGATCTGGATCGCCATCACATCCAGCATGGTCGCTGCGAAGCCGCTTCTCGAAGAAGTCAAGGCAGGCACATCCAAGTATACGTTCATCGAAGTTATGGGATGCCCGGGCGGCTGCATCAACGGCGGCGGACAGTCAATCATCCCGTCACGCATCAAGAACGGCAAGCTTGGCTATGACTACAAGAAACTGCGTATGAAGGCCCTCTATGACGAGGACGAGCTGATGGATGTGCGTGTCTCATCCGACAACGTACAGATTCAGGAACTCTACAGCAAATACCTCGGCGAACCGGGTTCCGAACTCGCAGAAGAACTCCTGCATACTTCTTACTCACCGAAGAAGAAATTCAACATTCTCGAAGACTGAGTAATCTGAACAGGATATAGAAGCACTGATCACGGATCAGTGCTTTTTTTTATGAAAACAGACATTGTATATCTGAAAAAATGATATTATTATGATTAGCTCTCAGAAAAGAGGGTACATACCGGAACAGCGTGTGTCCGGGGAGGAAGAAAAATGAAAAGAATAATAAAAGCGTTCTGCGCAGTATTGATGATGATCGCACTGGCTGCCTGCGGCGGGACAAAAGATGCCGGAACAGGGGATGCCGGAAAGACAGATAGCAGAAAAACAGATGCTGCCGCAACAGATGCCGGTACAAAAGAAAACGGAAAAGAGTGGAGCCGGACAGGCTACTTCGCCGATGAAAATGAAAACCTCCTGAATATCATGAAATCAGAGGAAGAAGAATATCCGGGATGGTATGTCGGCGTATTCCTGGAAGAAGATATGTATGGCTGGTATATCCAGCAGGAAGGCGATGCGCTGAAAGGCAATATCGTTCCGGAATATGAAGAAGGCCAGTTCGTCGTAACGGTTACCGAAGAAGGCGAAGACGGTGTCCTGTTAAAGACAGAAAACGGAAAAGAATATCACTTTACACCGACAGAAATAGAAGAAGCGGATATCGGAGTTACGATCAATACAGAAGGTCTCGGTGAGTTTACTGCTGTATCTGATGCGGAAGACGCATTTGAATCTGAAGAAGGTACTTCTTCCATGATCCTGAGCCTGTATGAGCCAACGACCTATACACTGACAGCAGTGGAAATCGAAGACTGGAAATTTGTCAAATGGACAAAAGACGGCAAAGATTACTCCACCGAGAAAGAGATCACGGTTGAATTTACGGAAAGCGCAGAATTCGTGGCTGTGTTCGAGTATCCGGAACAGGAAGAAGAACAGTAAAAACAGAATCGTTCCAAAGCCGATTGCCCGAAAGAAAAGAAATAGAGAAGATAATTGCGTCTTCTCTATTTTTATCTGTTCATAAGAAAGCCCTGTCTCAGCAGGGCAGTCAGAAGAGTTAATCGATGAATTTGACAGCAGTTCCGTATGCCATGACTTCAGCAGCGCCCTGCATGATGGAGGCCGAAGAGTAACGGATGGATACGATTGCATCAGCGTCCAGTTCTTCCGCTTCCTGGATCATACGTTTGGAAGCGAGGGCACGTGCATTGTTCATCATTTCGTTGTATTTAGTCAGTTCACCGCCGACCAGTGTCTTGAGGCCGGCGCCGATGTCACGGATCGCGTTCACTGTCTGTACGGTACTTCCTTTTACCATGCCGAGTATTTCATAGTTTTTCCCGCTGACGTTTTCAGTAGTTGTCAAGATCATCTTCTTCTCCTCCTTTGATCTCATTAATTCTGTCATATAAGCTCTGCAGAAGTCCTGCACCCATTGCCGCAGGCAGTGCTGTAAAGATCAGCCTGTACCAGACAGGAATATCGTCAAATACATTCACAAGCACGATATAGCCGATAATGAAGAACAGGATGAAGGCCGCCGAAAGTACAGCGCCGGATATTTTCTCTGTGTGGTTATGCATAATAGATTTCCTCTCAATCATTATAGGGTTTTATAACCATAAAAAAGAGAGAATTATTCATTCTCTCCGAAAACTTCCTGTACTTTGGAAACGATGTCATCCAGTGCGACATCTTCTTTTTCTCCGGTGCGGGATTTGAATTCAACCATACCGGTCTGGATGCCTCTGCCGACAGTAATGCGGTAGGGGATACCGATCAGTTCCATATCCTTGAATTTTACGCCCGGTCTTTCATCACGGTCATCAAGCATGACTTCAATGCCTGCTTTTTCGAGCTTTTCGTAAATCTCTTCTGCTGCTTTGACCTGGTTTTCATCTTTCATGGAAATGACAACGATGCATACCTGGTAAGGAGCCAGTTCCTTCGGCCAGTTGATGCCGTTTTCGTCAGCGTTCTGTTCAGCCAGGGCAGCCATTGCGCGGGCAATCCCGATGCCGTAGGAACCCATCCATACATACTGCAGCTTATTGGAAGAATCCAGATACTGCAGTTCCAGTGCTTTGGAATACTTTGTCCCGAGTTTGAACGTGTTGCCGACTTCGATACCGTGTTCGAAACGGATCCTGCCGCCGCATACAGGGCAGATATCTCCATCCTGGATGTTTCTCAGGTCACCGGAAAGATCAGCTTTGAAATCCTTCTGATTGACATTGGTATAGTGGTAACCGGTCTTGTTCGCACCGACGACGAAGTTATACATGCCGAGCACTTCATTGTCGGCGAGCAGACGGCAGTGAATGCCGATCGGACCGGCAAAACCAATCTCTGCATCTGTGACTTTGCGTACAGTTGCTTCATCTGCGAGTTCGACTTCATTGGCACCGAGGAGCTTTCTCAGTTTTGTTTCGTTGACATCACGGTCACCTCTGACCATGACAGCGACCGGTTCACCGTCTGCTGTGTAGATCAGTGTTTTGACAAAACGCTCCGGTTCCTTGTGCAGGAAGGAGACGACTTCCTCGATCGTTCTGGAATTCGGTGTTTCAACGAGTGTCAGCTCTTCTTCCGGTTCTGCTTCAACAGATACAGGTTCAGAGCAGGCAGCGATATCGATATTGGATGCGAAATCACAGGAATCGCATAATACGAGGATATCTTCGCCGAGCGGTGTGACAGCCTGGAATTCTTCAGACAGGAGACCGCCCATAACGCCGGTGTCGGAACGTACGATGACATACTTGAGATGCAGACGGTCCATGATGTTTTTGTATGCCTGGAACTGTTTTGCGTATGCCACATCCATTCCTGCTTCATCCGCATCAAATGTGTAGGCATCCTTCATGACAAATTCACGTACACGGACAAGACCGTAGCGGGGTCTTGGCTCATCACGGAATTTGGTCTGGAACTGATAGAGGGAGAAGGGCATGTCCTTGTAGGAACGGATCTTCATTCTTGCGGCCTGGGCGAAGAGTTCTTCGTGGGTCGGACCGAGAACGTAATTCTGTCCTTTTCTGTCTTTCAGCGAAAACATGGAGCTGCCGAAATTGGCACGGCGTCCGCTGGCAATATATACATCCTCCGGGATCAGTGCCGGCATGGCGACTTCCTGACATCCCGTGGCATTCATTTCTTCCCTGACGATCTCTTTGATCTTATCGAAGACCCTGAGTCCCAGCGGCAGCATCATATAAACGCCGGAAGAACTTTTTTTGATGAATCCGGCTCTTACCAGAAGGTTGGAACTGACAGAATCCTCATCGCGTACATTTTCACGCAGTGTAAAGAAATAACTGTTTTTTAAACGCATAGCTGTAACCTCTCACTAATAGACAAAATTATAGCACCTTTTAACTTTACTTTACTTATTAACTTACCTATAATAATGGAAATTGAACGGAGGGAACAGTCTATATGGCAAAATATTATACGGAACCGAGTCATACATTCAGCGAATACCTGCTGGTGCCGGGCCTGACAACAAAGGATAATATTCCTTCAAAAGTCAGTCTGAAAACACCGCTTGTGAAGTATCGCAAAGGCGAGGAACCTCAGCTCACTTTGAATATCCCAATGGTAAGTGCAGTCATGCAGTCGGTATCGGGAGACCGTTTGGGTGTTGCGCTTGCGAAAGAAGGCGGAATGTCTTTTATTTTCGGATCACAGACGATCGAAGCACAGGCTGCGATGGTATCGAGAGTAAAACACTATAAAGCGGGCTTTGTTATCAGCGATTCCAATATTACACCGGAGACGACTCTCCGTGAGATCCTTGAACTTCTGGAAGAAACAGGACACAGCACTATGCCTGTGACTGAAGACGGTTCTTCCAACGGTAAACTGCTCGGACTTGTCACATCACGTGACTACCGCGTGACACGTCTTTCACCGGATACAAAAGTGAAGGAATTCATGACGCCGCGTGAACAGCTGGTTGTCGGAACAGAAGAAGATGATCTGAAAGCCTGCAATGATCTGATCTGGGAGCACAAGCTGAATACACTGCCGATCGTCGATAAGGAAGACCATCTGCAGTATCTCGTATTCCGGAAAGACTATGATTCCCATAAGGAAAACCCGCTTGAACTGCTGGATGACAAGAAGCGTTTCATGTGCGGCGCAGGCATCAATACAAGAGATTATAAAGAAAGAATCCCGGCACTGGTAAAAGCCGGAGTCGACTGTCTGGTCATCGATTCATCCGACGGATATTCCGAATGGCAGGGTGAAACGCTCCGGTGGGTCAGGGAAAACTACGGCGACAGCGTCAAGATCGGCGCCGGCAACGTCGTTGATGAAGAAGGCTTCCGTTATCTGGCTGACCATGGTGCTGACTTTGTCAAGATCGGTATCGGCGGCGGATCCATCTGCATCACCCGCGAGACAAAAGGTATCGGACGCGGACAGGCAACTGCAGTCATTGAAGTAGCCAAGGCAAGAGATGAATATTACAAGGAAACAGGTATCTACGTGCCGATCTGCTCGGACGGCGGCATCGTATATGATTACCACATCACACTGGCACTTGCCATGGGTGCGGACTTCGTCATGCTGGGAAGATATTTCTCCAGATTTGAGGAAGCGCCGGGTGAAAAGCTCATGATCAACGGCTCATTCGTCAAGGAGTACTGGGGCGAGGGCAGCAACCGTGCCAAGAACTGGCAGAGATATGATCTCGGCGGCAAGAGCAAGCTTTCCTTTGAAGAAGGTGTTGACTCCTATGTACCGTATGCCGGCACCCTGAAGGACAATGTCCAGGTCACGACATACAAGATCCGCTCCACCATGAGCAACTGCGGTGCCCTGAGCATTCCGGAACTGCAGGAAAAGGCGAAGCTGACACTTGTATCCGCTACTTCCATCGTGGAAGGCGGCGCGCACGATGTCATCGTGAAAAACAAGGATACAAATCATTAAACATCCAAGAGACTCTGCGGAGTCTCTTTTTTGTTCACAGAAGTATTCCGGATGCTATAATCAGCACATAAACGGAGTGAAGATCATATGGGTTTCAGAAAAAGCATTCTATGTTTTCTGGCTGCTTCCATAACAGCCGGCGCAGGACTTGCCGGATGTTCGGCAGACAGCCCGCGGAAAGCGGAGAGTACTGAGCTTCCCGCAGCGGAATGGCAGATAGATGTCACTTTTCCGGACTGGAAAAAAGTCCGCAGTTCCAATACAGCTGCGAACAACCGGATCGGCTTTTTCATGTACGGCGGGCAGGGAACTCTTTATATCATGAATCAGGAAAACTGTACGGGTGCCCGGATGTATGTGAATGACCGGGAAGTTGATACGGAGATTCCCGGGGAAGGGGAATGTTACCGCATGGATATCTCCCCTTATACACAGAACGGGATGAATACGCTCCAGGTCAGCGGCATCACACAGGGAAAACTGCGTGTGTGCATCCCGTATCCCGAAGTGGTCAGAGGAACTCCCGCGGATGCGGGTTTATCCGGTAAATCACTGGAGCTGATCGACCGGATCATTACGGCAGATATCGGGAACGGGTTTTCCAGCGCCCAGCTTGCGGTCGTGAAAGACGGCCGGCTGGTATATGAAAAAGCGTGGGGCAATATCAGGACATACGACGAAGAAGGCAATCCGGTAAGCAGTGAAGCGGTCACACCGGATACCTTGTATGATCTTGCGTCCAATACCAAAATGTACAGTGTCAATTATGCGCTTCAGTATCTGGTGACAGAGGGTAAACTGGACCTGGATACGAAGATCGCGGATATCCTCGGCCCTGCCTTCGCGGAGGATACGATCCGGATCGATTATGAAGGGTGTGAACCTGTCGGTCCTGAAATACAGAAAAAATGGAAATCGGAGCTGACTGTCAGGGATCTTTTGAAACATCAGGGAGGGTTTCCGCCGGGACCGCAGTATTTCAATGACCGCTATGATCACGCATCCCTTTACTTTGATTCTGACAGCGGCAATGTGATCTATACAGGTACAGGCGCTGATGAAAAGACAAGGGAAGAGACACTGAAAGCCATTTTTAAAACGCCCCTTATGTATGAACCGGGGACGAAAACCGTATACAGCGATGTGGATTATATGGTGCTTTGTTACTGCGTGGAAAAGATCACGGGCATGCGGCTTGATGCTTATCTTCAGAAAACATTCTGGGAACCGCTCGGTCTGAAACATATCTGCTACAACCCACTCGAAAACGGATTTGAAAAAAAGGACTGCGCTGCGACAGAACTGATGGGAAACACCAGGGCAGGCAGGCTTCATTATACCGGTATACGGACATATACCCTGCAGGGGGAAGTGCATGATCCGAATGCCTATTACTGCATGGATGGTGTTTCCGGACATGCCGGTATGTTTTCAAATGCGTCTGATCTGGCAGTACTGGCATCAGTCATGCTGAGCGGCGGGTATGGGGAACACCGGTTTTTCTCGAAAGATGTTATCGCGCAGTTTACTGCTCCTTCAGACAGCACATCACCGGATTACGGACTGGGATGGTGGCTTGAAGGAGATCATAACTGGGATACATATTTCGGTTCCTGTTCGCCCGCATCCGCTTTCGGCCATCAGGGATTTACGGGTACGCTCACCATGATCGATCCGGATAACAGCATGGTCATTGTTTTTCTGACAAACAAGATCCATTCTCCCATGCAGGATAATGATCCCACACTGGGAAAATATAACGGGAATTCCTATACCACGGGTTCCCTTGGGTTCGTGCCCGAAATCCTGGAAATCGGATTGAAAGGGGATGCGGATCCCGGCAATTACCATGATCTTGTTTCAGACATGGCTGCGGATAAAGCACGGATTCTGGAAGAAAACGGGATCACGGATCCGGAGCATCCTGAAATGAAAGCGTACAACGCTCTGTGCAAGGCAGCTGAGGAGATGAAATAGCGCCTTCTATCTGCTTTGTGAATGCATCAGAAAAGACAGCCTTGTATGAACACAGGGCTGTCTGTTATTTTATCTATTTCTTTTTCTTCTCGTAAGCGCTCCAGTCGCTGCTGACCCTGTAGTTTTCAAGCACTTCCAGGCAGTGGACCATTGCTCCCGGGAGAATATAACGCTTGACACCGGGGGTGTGTACGATTTCCGGTATATACTGATCGGATATCTTTGCCCGCAGCGCGTCATGGATCTCCTGCGGATTCGGTGTCAGTTTGCTGTAGAGGACGATCTTTTTCGGGGCGATCGTAGAGATATAGGCAAGCAGGCCTGTTGTCACAAGTTCCAGAACGCCTTCCGGTGTGAAAGGCTTCCGGTCGAAATCCCGGACGGCTTCGCGGACAATGCAGAAGATCTCCCCGGCACCGTGCATCTTGCCCATCCTCAGTTTCCCGTCGATGATCACACCGGCGCCTGCACCGGCAGTTCCGTCAGGCTGGAAATAGAAGACCATATCATCTGATGTGTCATTGAGGGCATAGTAGCCGAGCGCCATGGCGTTGACATCATTGATGAGGATGGTGGGGATATGGTTGAATCTTTCCTCGATATCCATGGAAATGAACTGGCCCCACATGCCGATGGAAGGATGGTACAGCCGCCCGTGATATGTGACGCCGGGCATGGCGATCGAGATCGCATCCAGTTCTTCACCGAGGGACAAAACGTATTCGATGACATCGTAAAGATCCTGCAGCGAAAAGGACTGTTTCAGTACTTCGCCGTCAAGGTCACGCATACCGTTCACATAGATCCTGTAGCCGATACGGCAGCGTCCGTTATGGTTGACGACCCCGATGGTCAGGATCCGGTAGGAATTCAGGAACGGTTTGCGCGGATCTGCTTTTTTCTGCTCTTCATCGATCCTGTCAGCGGGCAGGACAGCATCCTGCACCATTCTGAGCATCTTGCCGGTCTGATAAGTCGCGAAGACGCCTGTAGGTATCTTCATAACGATCGTATCGCGGAAGATCTGTTTCAGACGGTCATACTGAAAATGGACCTGCGGCGCGAGAAGGATCACATCATAGTCGAATCCTTTTTCATAGATCCGGTCAAACGAAATTGCTGTAAATTCATAATCCAGACGGAGCGTTTCGGCCGCGGTGTTGAGCTCGGACGCGAAATAGCTGGATGTCAGGGCGCTTGTGCACGTCAGGAGCACATGGATTCTTTTCTTCTTTTTCAGACTGAGCAGTGTCTGCCGCATTTCCGCAAAAAGCGAAAGGGCGTGGTCAAGGTCATCCAGACGAAAATGCAGGTAGAAAACATTCTCCTGGTCCTTGGCAGTGATGATGGCAAGTTCCACGATATCCTGCGGATAAAACGAGATCTGTCCTTCGGCGTTGTCCGTGATCAGATGGATATTTCCGTTGTTATCTTCCCTGACAACATATTCACCCATACTGCCTGCCTTAATGGTTCTGCGGAAGTCTTGAGCTATCGTTCCCATATGCGCCTCCTGTTATTATTCTATCATACATTCAAGGTTATTCTCCGTTTCGTTGAAGTTCGCGAATACATGCATGTCGGATTTCTGATATAATTTCAATAATGAAAGAGTAAAAACTATGAGTGAAAAGAAAGAACTGATACGTGATCTGACCACAGGAAGTGTTCCGAAAACGCTGATCACTTTTGCCATGCCTCTGTTCCTTTCAGGTCTTCTGCAGACGGTTTACAATATGGTCGACATGATCGTTGTCGGTAAATTTGTCGGTACAGGAGGTCTTTCCGCAGTTTCCATCGGCGGGGAAGTACTGATGCTGATAACGTTTGTGGCAATGGGATTTTCCAATGCCGGACAGATCCTGATCTCCCGTTATGTCGGGGAGAACAGACGCGACAAGGTAGGGGAAATGATCGGGACCCTGTTTACACTTCTGTTCAGTGCCGCTGTCGCGGTCATGATCATTTTCCTGATTACATACAAAGGCATTATCAACTGGCTGAATACGCCGCAGGAGATCTGGGGGATGACCCGCCAGTACTGTGTGACATGTGTATACGGTGTGATTTTCATCTACGGATACAACCTGGTCTCCGCCATTCTCAGGGGGATGGGTGATTCCAGACATCCATTTCTGTTTATTGCCATCGCGTCTGTCATCAATGTCATTCTCGACCTGTTGTTCGTAGCTGTTTTCCGGATGGGTCCTTTCGGGGCAGCGCTGGCAACGGTGATCGGCCAGGCGGTCAGCTTTCTGTTTGCCATCCGTCTGCTCTATAAAAACCGTGAACAGTTCTCATTTGATTTCAAGCCGGAACATTTCCGCATTTATCCCTCTGTCATCCAGCAGCTGCTTTCCCTGGGTATTCCCATGGTCATCCAGTCTGCCGCGATCACATTTTCCATGCTGTTTGTCAATTCCTATATCAATACATACGGCACGACAGCTGTTGCGGTGACCGGGGTGGCGAGAAAACTGGAATCGATGATCACCATCGTTTCCCAGTCGATATCCAGTGCCGGCGGTGCCATGATCGCGCAGGCGCTCGGTGCCAGGAAGATCGACCGTGTTCCGAAAATCGTTTTCCATGCCCTTTGGATCGTCTTTATTCCGGCATCGGTCATGGCAGTTATCACGCTTTTCAAACCGGAATGGCTGTTCGGTCTTTTCTCCAGTGACGCTGATGTACTGAAGATGGCGCTGACTTATATCCCCGTTGCCATGGTGCAGTATGCAGGAGCGACCTTACGTCCGGCGAATTTTGCTCTGATCAACGGATCCGGCAATTCAAAACTGAATCTGGCAGTCGCGCTGCTTGACGGCATCGTTTGCCGGATCGGCCTGGCGCTCCTTCTCGGTGTAGTCTTTAACTGGGGCATCCGGGGATTCTGGTACGGTAATGCGCTTTCCGGGCTAGTCCCGTTCTTTATCGGAAGCGTTTATCTGTTCTCCGGAGCCTGGAAATCCCGGGTATCCG
>CADBPK010000328.1 GCA_902796465.1 uncultured Erysipelotrichaceae bacterium
AACTGTGCCATAGTTTAATCTCTCCGTATGTCTGTTATTTTAGCACAAAACATATGAAAAATATTGCCTTTTATTATGTTGACATTGCATATATGATTTGTTAATATATTCGAGCGTAAAATAATAGCAGCATATAGAGCGGGTACATCAAGCGTCATTGATATATTGCACAATATACATCCGGAGTAACCAGGCTGACATGAGCGAAACGGCTAACGATGACACCCTGTATCTGTAATCTATACCTGTTGTTGTTTCAAAGCCAGTAAGGAGGAAACAAAACATGGCACGTTACACAGGTCCGGTAAGAAAGAAGTCCAGACGTCTGGGTTTCTCGATTCTGGAAACAGGCGAAGAATTCGCCAAAGAGAGAAGATCTTACGCTCCGGGACAGCATGGTCCGACAAAGAGAATCAAATTAAGCGGTTACGGCTTACAGCTCCGTGAAAAGCAGAGAATCCGTTTCATGTACGGACTCAATGAACGTCAGTTCCACAACCTTTTCGACAAAGCAAGCCGTATGGACGGTATGGCAGGCTACAACTTCCTGGTTCTCCTGGAAAGCCGCATTGACAATCTCGTATACCGCATGGGCTTTGCCCGCACGAGAAGAGCTGCAAGACAGCTTGTCAACCATGGTCATATCGAAGTCAACGGAAGAAAAGTTGATATCCCGAGTGCTCAGGTAAAACCGGGCAGCGTTATCTCAGTCCGTGAAAAGAGCAGAAACATGCAGGCGATCAACGAAGCGCTCGAAATGAACATTTCACCGCTCGCTTTCGTAGAAGTTGACAAAGAGAACAAAAAAGGCACATACGTTCGTTTCCCGGAAAGAAGTGAACTCAACCAGGAACTGAACGAAGCACTCGTTGTCGAATACTACAACCGTTAATCGATTCACAACGTTTCTCAGTAAGGTAAAAAAGCCGATCTTTTCGGCTTTTTTGTTGTTACAAAGAGAATGTCTGGATGTCATCACCGATCACATCGGTGATGGTTAAAGTCTTGTCGTCCGGGCGGTATGTCATATTTGCAACGGTGATCCCCTTTCCGAGATTCTGCGGATCGATCAGACGTACGGAATGATCATATTCTTCACAGGTATAGCTCAGCACAGTATAGGGATCCGGAGTCTCTTTGAGCAGTTCGCAGGATTTTTCATAACGGAATAATGTATCGACGTCATTCTTTCCTTCCTTGTGTAGGAAATGATTGGAATGCACAAGCACATCATCCAGATATGTCACGGTGCAGTCATCAATATCCCGTTCGATGCTGCAGGCTTTCTGATTTACGATATCCGCCAGATTGATATGGAAAGAGGAAGCAGGCTTCATGTTTTCCGCAATACGTACGGCTTCTTCAAAAGAATCAGAAAAATAGAGTTTTGCGGAAAGGAGATACCGTGAACCATAAGATAGATTTACTTCATCTGACATGATGTTGTTGCAGGAAAAGAGAAGTCCGTCAGAACGGAATCCGAAACAGGATCCGATGGTCTTGCATGCGTTGGCATAACCGTAAATGGTTTTACCCTTAAGGCAGTACTTCAGCAATGCCGTATTGCCTGGATTGAATTCCGCATATGTTTCATCTTCGTTATGGGAAAAAGATACGCTGCCGTCTTTATTTCGCATGATGATCGTTGTGCATCCGCTGCGCCTGCGCAGGATTTCCGGCATCGCCATCAGGAAGACAGCATCCGGTTCTATGCCTGTTTCTTCTGCTTTTCCCAATAGTTCCTGATACAGGAAAGGAATTTCCTTTTCGAGGATGTCTTTCCCGCAGTGAACATGTTCCAGAATCAGAGGATCGCTGAGTTTTTCAGTATATTCATCTTTGATGCCTTCCAGGTAAGCAGAAAATGCCTTTCCCAGAATCCTGCCGTTTTCAAATGGATTTTCACCCAGTTCAATGATCTTCATATTTCCTCCGGATAATATTCTGTATACCTGTACGATACTCCGCCGGGCAGACATCCTTCAACTGAAAGGCATAAAAAAGCCGGTTGATACCGGTTATTTGCCCTGATAGAGTTCCTGATTGCGCTTAATGATCACTTTGATGATATCCGCCGCAAGCTGAATATCGTCATTGCATACGACGTATTTATACTCACGGATCATATCCATCTCCCTGTTGGCTTTTTCAAGTCTCTGCTGTACGACTTCTTCCGCTTCGGTTCCCCTGCCGCGGATCCTTTTTTCCAGTTCCTTCATATTCGGCGGTACGATGAAGATCGTTACGACATCCGGACATTTTTCCTTGATCTGCATGCATCCCTGCACTTCGATCTCGAGGAGGACATTCTTTCCTTCATCCCTGAGTCTTTCGACTTCATGGAGAGGTGTTCCGTAATAATTGCCCACAAACTGCGCGTATTCAAGCATCTCACCGTTCTTTACTGCGCTGAGAAACTGTTCTTTTGTCACATAGTAGTAATTGACGCCTTCTTCTTCACCGGGTCTTTTTTCCCTGGTTGTCATGGAAACACTGTACGCAAGATGAAGTGATTCATCCTTCATTACTTCTTTCAGTACAGTTCCTTTTCCGACCTCGCTGGGCCCGCTTAATACGATCAGTAATCCCCTTGCCATAAACTTCATCCTCCATTATTAAATTACCACTTCATTATATCATGCGTCAATCATGCTATAATATCCGCGGCGAGAGGAGGAGCTATGGCACTGGACGGTATTCTGCTTCATAAAATCATTCCCGGAATCGCAGCGAATCTTCCTGCGAGGATACAGAAAATATGGAGTATTTCCGCAAACGAAATACTTTTTCAGATACGTACACCGGAGGGCAAAAAGCAATTGCTGATATCCTGCCATTCCGTGTTTAACCGCATTCTTATTACGGAACGGAATTATCCGACACCCGATGAACCAAGTCATTTTGTCATGATCCTCAGGAAATATCTTGAAGGTGCAAGAATCGATTCAATTGAACAAGCTTCTCTCGACAGATGGTGCAAGCTTCAGATCCGCAGAACAAATACGCTTGGTGATCCGGAAACGATCTCTCTTTATGCGGAATTAATGGGAAATTACGCCAATCTGATACTTGTAAATAAAGACAACGTTATTATCGATGCTCTGAAACGGATACCGCCTTTTGAAAATGCGCACAGGACCGTATTCCCGGGAGCGGTATTTGTGCCTGTACAGGACCAGAATAAACAGGATCCTTTCAAAGCTTCATCTTATGATCCTTCGATTTCCCTGACAAAACAGTTTGGCGGTTTCTCCCCTTTTCTTTCAAAAGAGGTTGAATACCGCATCTCCCAAGGGGAAAGATTTACCGATATCATGCGTGAAATAGAAAAT
>CADBPK010000329.1 GCA_902796465.1 uncultured Erysipelotrichaceae bacterium
GAAACGGAATCCAAGGAAACTCTTGACGCAGCGGCGGAAGCGTTCCTCGAGATCTACAGAAAGTCCGTTGAAGATCCGCAGTCTATGCACAGCACACCGCATCATTCACCGATCACAAGACCGGATGAAGTCAATGCGGCAAGACATCCTGTCCTGCGGTACGAATTCAATGATCAATAAACTTTCACTGGTCATTTCTGACGGGACAGACCCGCGCAGGAATCTGGCGCTGGAATCTGCCCTGATGGCTTCTGTCAGAAAAAACGAGATGATCCTGTATCTCTGGCAGAACGCGGATACTGTCGTAATTGGCAGGAATCAGAATGTCCGGAAAGAATGTAATTTAACGAATATCCGAAAAGACGGCGTCACGATAGTGCGCCGTCCTTCCGGTGGAGGCACAGTTTACCACGATCTGGGAAACCAGAATTATACTTTCCTGTGTGCTTCGGAAAACTATGATGTTTCCCGTCAGACTGCCGTGATCTGCAGGGCACTGGCGGAAGCCGGCATCCAGGCGGAGATCTCCGGGCGGAACGATATCCTTGTGAATGGCCGGAAGATCTCAGGAAATGCCTATTATCATCACAACGGCAGCTCATACCAGCACGGAACACTTCTGGTATGCAGCGATCTTTCAAAGATGCCGGCATACCTGAACCCGGATCCCGGAAAGCTGAAGGCAAAAGGCGTGGAATCCGTCCGTTCCAGGGTCATGAATCTTGCGGAAGTGAGACCCGATCTGACGCCGGAGATGCTGCGCGGTCTGCTGGTCAGTGCCTGTGAGGCAGTATACGGCCTGCATGCGGAAGAACGTCCGCAGCCGGATCCCGAGGTATTTGCGGATTATCTGCGGATGTTCACCTCAGATGAATGGACATACGGACATGAGCCGGGCTCCGGTTATACGGCAGAACACAGATTTTCCTGGGGCAACGTACAGCTGGAACTGCAGATCCGGAAAAACATCATCCATGATGTGCATATCTGGTCGGATTCAATGGAACCGGATGTCATCGCGGGCATACCCGAAAGGCTGCGGGGATGTGAATTTTCCGGCAGGAAGATGGCTGACAGGCTCAGTCAGGATGCAGAAAGCGCGATACTCTGCGATATCGCAGAATGGCTGAAGGAATGGGAGTAAATATATGCAGTATGATGTAATCATTATTGGCGGCGGTCCGGGCGGATATTCCGCAGCGTTCGAAGCCGCGAAGTATAAAATGAAAACATGCATCGTGGAAGAAAGGGAACTGGGCGGTACGTGTCTTAATCGCGGCTGTATCCCGACCAAAACACTGGTGCATACAGCGGATCTGATCCGTGAGATGAAGACAGTCTCTTCTTCCGGTATTCAGATTTCCGACCCGGTTCTGGACCGGGCAGCATTGAATGAAAAAAAGGAAGCTGTTGTCGGGAATCTGCGGGATGGTCTTGCAAAACAGGTGAAAGCAGGAAAGATCGACCTGGCTGAAGGAAGAGGAACCATAAAAGATTTCCATACCGTTGTCGTAAACGGTGAGGAACTGACGGCGGAGAACATCATCATCGCTTCCGGCAGTGTTCCTTCATTTCCTCCTGTGCAGGGAAAGGATCTTCCCGGTGTCATCACAAGCGATGACATCCTGAAAGACATTCCGGCATATGATGATATGATCATCATCGGCGGCGGTGTGATCGGCTGTGAAATTGCTGGGATCTATGAAGCATTCGGCACTAAGGTGACCGTGATCGAAGCACTGGATCATCTGCTTCCTTCGCTGGACAGCGAACTGGGGAGAAGTCTTGCGCTCGTCTTTAAAAAGCGCGGGATCGATGTCCACTGCAAATCCATGGTGCAGAAGATCGAAGCGGATGGTGACCGTCTTACTGTCACCTATACGGAAAAAGGCGCAGAAAAAACAGTCGGCGGAAGCTGTGTGCTGATGGCAGCCGGAAGAAAAGCATTCGTGGATCTGTTTGAAAATGAAAAACCGGAAATGAACCGGGGCAGGATCGTCATCGATGAAAACGGACAGACTTCCATCCCGCATATCTATGCGGTCGGTGACGCCGCATGGGGATACCCACAGCTGGCACATACAGCATCTGCGATGGGTGTAAACGTCATCTCCCATCTTGCTGGTGAAAAGCCGAAGCGGGATCTCACCTGCATACCGTCCGGTGTCTACACTTCGCCGGAAATCGGCGCAGCCGGTATTACCGAAAAGGAAGCTGCGGACAGGGGAATCCAGGCGGTCAGCGGCAAGGCAAATACACTGGCAAATGCCAGAAGCCTGATCAGCGGATCGGAACGGGGATTTGTAAAGATTACTGCGGAAAAGGAAACAGGCATACTGCTCGGTGCTTCCCTGATGTGCGAAAGGGCAACAGACCTGGTCCAGGAACTGGCAGCCGGAATTGCCATGAAGCTGACAGTTGAGGAAATGCTGAAAGTGATCCACGGTCATCCGACCTATGCGGAAGTGATCGAAGCGGCACTGGAAGCCGTTGAAAAGAAGCTTTCTGCCTGAAGAATTTATACATATTAACCGGTGTTTTGCATAATATAGCACACCGGTTTTTTTACGGATTTTCCGTCATTATAATGCCCTCGAAAGTGAGGGTCTATAATGAATAATCCGTTGAAAAAGATCGTAGAAGCGCAGAAAAGCGGAAGGAAAACAGGCATCTGGTCCTGCTGCAGCGCCAATCCTTATGTGATCAGGGCAGCCTTGCTGAGAGGACTGAAGGATCACTCATGTGTATTGATCGAGAGTACGGCGAATCAGTGCGATCAATATGGAGGCTATACCGGAATGACACCGGAGATGTTCCGCACATTCGTTGAAAAAACCGCCGATGAGGTTGGTTTTGACAGAGGGAGGCTCTTTCTCGGCGGGGATCATCTCGGCCCGCTGACATTTGCGGATAAACCCGAAGCGGAAGCCATGAAAGAAGCGGAGGAGCTGGTCCGCTGCTATGTCGCAGCCGGTTTTTCGAAGATCCATCTGGATACGAGCATGCGGCTGGCAGATGATGACAGGGAAACAAGACTGTCTGATGAAGTGATCGCGCAGCGCGGTGTACGTTTAGCCCGGGCGGCGAAAGAGACATATCAGAATATCGTGAAAAAAAAGAATCCTGATGCGCCGGAACCGGTCTATGTCATCGGGAGCGAAGTGCCGATACCGGGCGGGGAACAGGCAGGAAGCGGAAGCGCACTGCAGGTGACCAGGCCGGAGGATTTCCGTAAGACTATGCGTACGTTTGAGCAGGCTTTCCGGTCAGCCGGTCTCGAACATGTCTGGCAGAATGTCATTGCGGCAGTCGTACAGCCGGGTGTGGAGGAAAAAGACAGCGGGTGTGTGGAATATGACCGTGCGAAGGCAGCTGCGTTATGTGCAAGCCTGAAGGAATTTGACAATATCGTTTTTGAAGGACATTCCACTGATTATCAGACGAAAATACATCTGCGGGAGATGGTTGAAGACGGAATCGCGATCCTGAAAGTCGGCCCCGGGCTGACATTTGCGATGCGGGAAGCGCTGTATGCGCTGGCGTATGCGGAAAAGGAACTTTACGGATTCCGTGAAAGTCATTTTATCGATATCCTGGATGAGGCGATGCAGAATGATCCGAAATACTGGAAGAATCATTATATCGGAACGGAAAAGGAACTGCTGTTAAGACGGAAATTCTCCTTTTCTGACAGAAGCCGTTATTATATGCCGGATCAGGATGTACAGAAAGCCAGGAATATTCTGCTGGACCACCTGAAAGACGGTGTTCCGCTGAATCTCCTGAGTCAGTTTATGCCGGTCCAGTATGAACGGGTCCGGGAAGGCATTCTCACGAACAAGCCGGCTGATCTGATCATGGATCATATCGGTGACACGATTGACGCGTATCTGTACGCCACACACCAGAACGAATTATTCTGAACGGAGTTTATTCCGTTCTTTTTTATGCTTCCGGGAAGGTTTTCCTGTACAGGTTTTCCATGTTTCTGTGCAGGCTGTCATCCCCATATTCACGAACCTGATCCAGAAAGAACCTGCTTTGTTTCCTATCCTCTGCCTGCAGAAAGAAACCGAATGCTTTCAGACAGCTTTCCTTTTTCTGCCGCAGGGAAACCTGTGAGCGAAAGATCTCATCTGTCCGTGTGAGGACTTCTTCCTTGTCCTGAGACAGTATCCCGCAGTCCAGCCGCAGTCCCAAAAGGATATATCGCGGCAGAAAAAACCGGTACAGAATACTCTCTGACCGCCGCCGGAATTCTGCATAACGTCCTTCCGTCAGATTTTTCCGTAGAATACAGAACAGCTGTGTCCGGAATCCGTGAATCACAAGAAATGCCATGAAGGCAGTACCGAATATAATCCATACAGTCCGCATAAAATACCTCTTTTTCCGGTATTATAGCGGCCGGAAAAGCTGTCTTTTCAAACTTGCTAAAAAGTATAACTTCCTGCTTCATAACGGCAAAACTTCCTTCCTCCTTCAAAGCTAAAATGAAAACATCGAAAGGAGCTTCGCATGATCATACAAAGCAAGAGGGTATGGATCGCCGGTCTGTTTATGCCGGCACAGATTGAAATACAGTGGGGAAAAATTACGGATATCCTGCCTTACGGTACGAAACGGGAAGATACTGACTATGGAAATGACCGGATCATTCCGGGCCTGATCGATATCCATACACATGGATACCAGAGCTGGGATACCAACGACGCTACAGAAGAAGGACTGCGCAGATGGATGAAGGAAATCCCTTCAGAGGGCGTTACCGCTGTCTGTCCGACAACGATCACCCAGAGCAGGAAAGTATTGTCCGCGGCCCTGAAAAATGTTGCGTATGTGGTCAGTCAGGGTTATGAAGGAGCGGAGATTCTGGGGATTCATTTTGAAGGTCCGTATCTCGATAAAGTCTATAAAGGGGCACAGCCGGAACCATATTGTGTCAGGCCGGACGCTGAATCCTTCAGACAGTATCAGGAGGATGCCGGCGGCCTGATCCGGATCGTCACCATGGCCTGTGAACATGATGAAAACTATGCGCTGACGGAATACTGCGCGCAAAACGGGGTTCTTGTCAGCCAGGGACATTCCGGTGCGACATATGAACAGGCTTTGATGGCTGCGGCACACGGGGCTATGTCGATGACACATGTATTCAACGGGATGCGGGGATTTCATCACCGTCAGCCAGGGCTGGTCGGGGCTGCGCTCCGGCTGAAGGATCTGTATGGGGAAGTGATCTGTGACGGGAATCATTCGGATCCTGCTTCCCTCCGGATTTTCTTTCAGGCGAAAGGCAGGGACAGGGCGATCATGGTTTCAGATTCCCTGATGGCAAAAGGATGTCCTGTCGGAAGCCGCCATATCTTCGGCGGAAATGAGATCGAAGTATATCCGGACGGGTCTGCCCATCTGACAAAAACAGGAGGTCTTGCGGGCAGTACGCTGAAGCTGAACGAAGGTCTGCGAATCTTATGTGAAAAGGCGGAAGTCCCGTTTGAGTATGCCATTAATTCATGTACGATCAATCCTGCACGGGCGCTTCGCTTGGATGACAGAAAAGGGAAAATATGCACGGGTTTTGACGCGGATCTGGCTGTGCTCGATGATGCGTACAATGTCAGACAGACATATGTGCGCGGTGAAGCATGGCTGAAATAATCAGAATGACGGAAAAAGGAGGAAAGAAACAAATGATATTTCATCGGACAGAAGAAGAATGGAAACAGGAAGGCGGATACTGGACCGCGAAGGAGATTTTCCAGCAGCCGGAGACCTGGAGAAAAACGCTTTTCCAGATACGGGAAGAGCGATTCGGACTGCAGGCATTTATCAACACTGTTAAAGCACAGAAGGATTATGACATCGTCTTTGCCGGCGCTGGAACCAGTGAATATATCGGCAACGCACTGGCACCGGCACTGCGGCCATATTACAGCGGGCACATCCGTTCCTGTGCCACGACTGATATCGTCTCAAATCCGGAATACTGTCTGTTCCGGGACAGACCGACGCTCCTGGTCAGTTTCGGCCGCAGCGGCAATTCGCCGGAATCCATCGGCGCGATCCGGGCAGCGGATACTGTCTGCACAAATATAAGACATCTGCTGATCACATGTAATCCGAAAGGGGCTTTAAGCAGATATGCCGAAGGAAAGGACAACTGCTATGCGCTGAATCTTACACCGGAGACACATGACATGGCTTTTGCGATGACATCTTCATTTTCCAATATGTATCTGGCAGGACTTCTGGTTTTCCGTCTTGATGCACTGGAAGAAATGGAAAACCAAACAGAAGAGGTGATCCGTGCAGCTGCGGAATTCCTGGAAAAAGGATGGGAATCTATCCGGAAACTGACGGATGATTTTGATTTCAGCAGGATTATTTATCTGGGCAGCGGAGCTCTGAAAGGATTCGCGCAGGAATCGGCTCTGAAGATCTGTGAACTGACACAGGGCAGGGTGGATACGATTTTCAATTCACCGCTGGGCTTCCGTCATGGACCCAAATCAGTTATTAATGATCATTCTCTCTGTGTGGTTTTCCTTTCTCCGGATAATTATGCCCGTCAGTATGAATATGATCTGATCCGGGAAATGAGCGCTGAAAGGAAAAACAACCGGATCCTGATCATCGGCTGTACGGAGGATCCGGTCAGTTCATACGCAGATGTATACCTGTCCCTGGACTGCCGGACAGAACTGACAGACAGCTTTGCCGGTATGGCATTCATTCCGGCAGCGCAGGTCACGGCACTTCTGAAGTCGCTGTCATTCGGCATAACACCGGATAATCCGTGTCCTTCCGGCGAAGTCAACAGAGTTGTCAAAGGCGTAACTCTGTATCCATATACACTGCAGGGGGAAAACATATGACAGGCCTGATCATTACCGGACACGGCCGGTTTGCGGAAGGAATGCTCAGTGCGCTGGAGTTGATCGCCGGTCCGCAGAATGACTGTATTGCCGTCAATTTTGAACATGAAGTCGGGGAACTGGAAACAGATCTGCAGAACGCTCTTGATTCGCTTTACGGATGCGGTGCAGTCATCATATTCTGTGATCTGCCGGGCGGATCGCCATTTAAAAC
>CADBPK010000330.1 GCA_902796465.1 uncultured Erysipelotrichaceae bacterium
ACCGAGATAATGTCTAGTGTATCAAACTCCTTCAGAAGTATTCAACAGCATTCACATGAATTGTTGCACTTAAATTGACAAATTATCAACAGAAAAAACCTCCGCTCTATATTGAGCAGAGGTTTTCTCTTATGGTGCGGATAACAGGACTTGAACCTGCACGGGTCTCCCCACATGAACCTGAATCATGCGCGTCTGCCAGTTCCGCCACATCCGCGTTGCCAAGTCATTATATACCATAATTAACGGAAATGAAACAATAAATTTTCAGCAAATTTCATTCTTTCTTCATCAAATCCCTGAATCGGGTCGGTCAGGACGTGAAATTTCTGCAGATGAGGCATGGCACCGTCGTCAAAAATCAGGAATCCGTCAAAATCCGGATGCCGGAAAAGGTAATCCAGGATTTCTTCTTCCCGTGGCCGCAGCAGATCCATATCCGTAATATCAACGACCGGTATTGCGGGATCCAGTCCGGCTTTGACAAGATAATCTTTACAGTATTTCAGCCCGGCATATCTCCATGATGAGGAAATTACGATGAAGAGAGGGAAAGCATGACAGAGTTCATTCAGTCTCGCCACGCAGTCCCTGTCATAGAACTCAAACTCTTCCATATTTTTCTTTTCTTCATACTTCTGCGTACCGGGAAGATAGAAAAGATTGATCACACCGTCAAAATCCAGAAACAGGTAATATTTTTCCGTTTCCTTTTTTTTATGCATGATCCGGTACAGTTTTTTTAAGTCATAGTACCATTCAACCGGCGTTCTTTTTTCCATGTGAGAATCTCCGTTCAAGAAATTGGTTGACATACTTTCCGGAAAACTTCATCAGCGCGTATACCAGCAGGGGCAGGGTCAGACACACCGGAATCACAACCGGAAGAAGACGCAGGGTAAATGCTGTATCAAAATGGCGCTGCAGGAAGAATACGGCAGCCGGCAGTCCGGCAGCCATTGCGGTCATAACCGCTTTCCTGAGCCTGGTAGGCGGATAATACACCCGGAACAGTACAGTGAAATAGATCACGGCAGTCCCGGCAAGCAGTAGGGTGTGGTACTCTGCCGTTTGAAGTCCGATACTGTTTTTTATTATGATAGCCGCGAAAGAATACAGGAATATCATAATGGCTCCCGGTATTGCGTTCTTCAGGGCTGTCTCGAAAAACGGTTCCCGTACCCGGTCGTAATTCGGCTCAAACTGAAGCAGGAATGTCGGGATACCGACACAGAAAGCTGAAATGACAGTCAGATGGATCGGGATAAACGGATATTCTTTCTGCAGGATCAGAACATAGATCAGAAGCAGAAGCGAGAAGATCGTTTTGACCAGATACATGGAGGAAGCACGGGTGATATTGTGAATAACACGGCGTCCTTCATTTACGATGGACGGCATCTGTGCAAATGAACTGTTCAGCAGGATGATATTGGCACTGTCTTTCGCGGCGTCCGTACCGTTTCCCATGGCGGCACTGACATCGGCGCTCTTCAGGGCAGGCACATCGTTGACACCGTCGCCGATCATCGCCACGGTATGTCCGTTTTTCTTCAGCAGCCCGATCAGGTCTTTTTTCTGGGAAGGGGATACCCGACCGAAAACCGTACAGGATTCTGCTTCTTCCGCCGTCGGGAACGGATCGTCATGCAGGTCGGTATAATGATCTGCATTCTGAATGCCTGCCTGCGCGGCGATTGCGGATACTGTACGCGGATCATCACCGGAGATCACTTTGAGACAGACATCCTGTTTCCTGAAAAATGAAATGATTTCCTGCACATTATCCTGCAGTATATCGCTGATGATAAATACTGCGAGAGGGGAGAGGCCCTGTTTATCTTCCGGTATCCTTGATGTTCCGTGGGCAAGCACGAGGATACGCTGACCGGCAAGGGCATTTGCCAGGCTGACTTCTTCGATCCACGGATCATGTTCTGTAAAGACAAAGTTCGGTGCACCGAGATAATAAGTCCCATCCGCAAAGGTAACAGCAGAATACTTCCGGTCACTCGCAAAAGGAAGGACAGCAAGCGGCGTTTCACTGCCGTCTGTTCCGAAATGATCCTTGAGGGCTTTCTCGGTGAAATTATCTGTCTGCTGGGCTGCAAGATAAGCGCGCATGATCCTGTGTATATTCTTCTGATCTGTATCAGGATGCGGAATAACATCTTTAACGGACAGGGAACCTTTTGTCAGAGTTCCTGTTTTATCCAGACATAATGTATCCACACGGGCAAGAGATTCGATCGAATAGATATCCTGAACCAGTACATTTTTTCGTGCCAGTGCGACTGCCCCGGCAGCGAGGGCAATGCTTGTAAGTACGATCAGACCTTCCGGCAGCATTCCCACCGCAGCTGCGACGGTCTTCACCAGCGCGTCCTGCCATGCAAGACGGAAAACGAAATAATGCAGTCCGAACAGCAGCAGGCTGACAGGGAGGATAATGACCGATATACCGCGGATCATACGTTCCAGATTTCCGTGCAGCTCACTGCGCGCAGGTGCGTATTTCTTCGCATGTTTGAGGATCTGTGATGCGGCGCAGTCAGTTCCGACTTTGGTGACATGGGCATATGCTTTTCCCGATGTTATGACAGTTCCGGAATAAACAGGATCGCCGGGCTTTTTTTCCAGAATATCGGATTCTCCGGTCAGAATGCTTTCATTGACTTCCAGTCCGCCCTCATCCAGTACAGCGTCAGCGGGGACCTGCATGCCGGCTTTCAGACATATATAATCATCCTGTACGATCTCACGGTATCCGATCTCGCTCCATCTGCCATCCCGGCAGACACTGACTTTCGCCTCGATCATGATGTGCATTCTGTCGAGTATTTTCCGGGACCGGTATTCCTGAAAGATTCCTATGGCAGTATTTGTCAGTACAGTAAAAAAGAACAGTCCGTTTTTCAGCTGTCCCGAAAGCAGGATCAGGGCAAAGAGGATGCAGTTTACAAGGTTAAAATAGGTAAATGTATGATGGGCGAAAATCTGCCCGAAGGAAGAAGAAACAGATTCTTCTCCGGCATTTACCTTACCGCTGCGGATCTTTTCCTGTACCTGTACTGTTGTAAGTCCGTTCTGATTCATTTCTGCAGTATTATTCTTTTTATTTCTTCTTTCAGATCTCTGAAATAAGCATCGCTGTTCCGGCACGACTGCCAGCTTTCACGCCAGGCGTACTGATTCGCGGTCAGAAGGGCGTTCCTGCTGTCAATTCCCGCATTGGATGCCAGGTGGAATACCGCCGCATGCCGGCTGACATCGATACTGTCTTCATAAGGCGCAAAGAAAGAATTCTTTCCGTCATAGCATAGTGACCCTTTGCCGTTTATAATAAGCACGACCGGCGCTTCCGACAGCGCGTATATTTCTTTTGCGCATTCCAGCGGATCGGTATATTCACCGGAAAGGAATTCTTCCGTTTCCGACATGCTGAGATGCAGGCGCGGCTTCATGCGCAGGATCTCTTCCCTGAGGAATACATCGATCTCGCTCCAGCAATGAGAAGGAACAAATGTATAAGGCTCCCCGAGATCATACAGAAAGGACAAAACATTCTCCGGATCGCTCCCCGTCAGCATTTCCCCGAAAACGATCGGGTTCCTGCAGTCAGTTGAATCCAGTTCGTA
>CADBPK010000331.1 GCA_902796465.1 uncultured Erysipelotrichaceae bacterium
CAGCCAGCTGCTGATAGTATTCAGCGACCTGTTTTCCCAGGTTGCGGGAACCGGAATGGATCACCAGGTATCTGGTTCCGTCGGCTGCCTCATCGATTTCTATGAAGTGATTTCCCCCTCCCAGTGTCCCCAGGCTTCTTTCCAGCCGTCTGCTCTCTTTCAAACTGCGGTAGCATCTTAATCCTGTCAGGTCAAACCGTTCATTCCTGCCCTCCCAGACATTTTTTCCTGAGGGAATATAGTGCGCTGCCTCATCGACTCTTTCAAAGTCAATATCGGTCTTTCCCAGATTCACCGTGTACATCCCGCAGCCGATATCAACACCGACGATATTCGGTACAGCTTTATCTGTTACGGTCATGGTCGTACCGATCGTGCAGCCTGCACCGGCGTGCACATCCGGCATGATGCGGATACGGCTTCCTTCCGTAAATGCATAATCACACATCCTGCGGATCTGTTCGATCGCTTCCGTTTCCACTACTTTTGCATAGCAGACCGCAGTGTTCATTTTTCCTTTTATTTCAAACATTCTCTTCTCCTTTCCGGGCTTTACAGCCTGCCTGTTTGTTCTTCGTAAAAAAACCGCTTCTCTCATTCAAGATCAGCGGTGAAATCCTCCAATATCTGATAATTCATTTCCGGTCCTTAACGATCCGGTCGGAAATCAGAATTTGACTCTGTCCTTCATCTCTATCCCAAATGAGCACATAAAAGTGATGCCCTGTCTGTACAGTGCCTTACTAAGGTCAATAACTGGATACGACTTGATGAAGGTCATTGCTTCTTTCCTTTCCGGAGCAGGACTCACGCTGTTCCTGATTTCTCTCCGGGAACACTATAGCACGCAATTTCCTGCCTGTCATTCTACCTGCAGTATAAAATTGCAGACAAAAAGAAAAAACTCCGGAAATGATAAGTTTCCAGAGTCTTTTGTCTGTCTGACGTTCCTGATTATCGCTTGCTGTACTGCGGAGCTCTGCGGGCGCCTTTGAGACCGTATTTCTTACGTTCTTTGCCTCTTGCATCACGTGTCAGGAAACCAGCCTTCTTTAATGCCGGTCTGTAATCTTCACTTGCTTCAAGAAGAGCACGTGCGATACCATGACGCATTGCGCCAGCCTGGCCTGTGTATCCGCCGCCTGCGACGTTGATCTTAATGTCAAACTGATCTTTTGTTTCTGTAAGTACTAACGGAGCATTTACTACCATACGTAATGTAGCCTGCGGTAAGTATTCTTCGAGAGTACGTCCATTAACTGTGATTACACCTGTTCCCGGAGTCATGAACACACGGGCGATGGACTTCTTACGACGTCCTGTTCCCATATAGGTAACTGCTGATTTCTTCTTCGTTGCCATATGTCCCTTCCTCCTTATTTAACCTTCAGCTCAACAGGCTTCTGAGCTGCATGCGGATGATCCGGACCCATGTATACGAATACATGCTTTCTCATCACATCTCCGAGTTTGTTGTGCGGCAGCATTCCTTTGATTGCCTTTTCAACCCACTCTACCGTGTACTTTTCGCGCATAACTTTTGTACTTCTTGTACGCAGTCCGCCCGGGTACATGGAATGGCTGTAATAGAATTTTTTGAAATCCTGGTCACCGCTGATCTTTACCTTATCGGCGTTTACGACGATAACGTAATCTCCACAGTCAACATTCGGTGTATATGTTGGCTTGTGCTTGCCTTTTAAAATAGTCGCGACTCTGGTGGCAAGACGGCCCAGAGTACAGTCAGTTGCATCTACTACGTACCACTGACGTGTAACTTCGCTTGGTTTCAGCATCGTTGTCTGACGCATGTTTTTTCCTCCTAAATGTAGTTTCCGGGGCTACATTTAAAATGCTGGACAACGACCATTATATGAAAATCACGGCAAAAGTCAATCATTTTCTGCTTCAGCAAGCCGGTTTTTTGTATTTTCCATATCTTCAAACTCAAGTACCGGAGAAATGCCGTTATTTTGTTTCCGGATCCATGCGAGTATACCCTCTTTCAGGGACAGTGCCGCTTTATAATCCCTGTCAGAATCCTTCAGCACAAACTCCGCTTTGAGACCGTTGTCTTCGTACAGATACAGCCATCCCCTGACCTGCTGGCAGTGTCTTCCCGTAAATGCATAGACCCGCGGCAGTATCTTTCCGGCAGCCCGTTTTTCAAGGTCTTCGAGCTGCCAGTCATACGGCAGATCATCACCCATCAGGAACTCCCGGATCATGGCCTGTTCATTCAAAGCAGCGATCTCGAAGTAATCCACCCGTACCAGAGTCAGTCCGCATGCCGGCGCATTCTTGTTTACAGCAGTCTTGGACCGTGCATCAAGGATCCTTTTCACTTCTTCCGGCGGGATCTTTCCCTTGCCCACTTCCATCAGCACACCGCTCATCATGCGCACCATGTACCGCAGAAAACCTTTGCCGGTGAATGACATCCGGATCAGGTCGCCTTCCTGTCTGATCGTAATATCCGTGACCGTACGCACCTGGTTCGGCGTCTCTTCATATGTATTCGCGTTGAAGGATGAGAAATCATGCGTACCGACCAGATACCGTGATGCTTCCCGCATCTTCTCAACATTCATTTTCACCGGTGTCTGATACGCGGTATCCTTCAGGAAGACATCATACGGTCCGGTGTTGATCAGATAATCATACTGTTTCAGACGGACATTGTACCGGGCATGGAAC
>CADBPK010000332.1 GCA_902796465.1 uncultured Erysipelotrichaceae bacterium
AAAGGGATGCGCTCATCAATAAATAGCGGGCATTGGTGATCAGGGTGATCACAGCGATCTCCAGATAGGATGCATCTGCCAGGATGACACGCACACCCGCATATTCCCCGGCGGAAGCGTTGTTCAGGATGCTCATAAGAAAGCCCTGGAAGGGAGTCATGCCGGCATTCCGCATGGCAATGCCAAGTGAAAAGGAGACGGCAAGATAGCCGAGTCCGATCGGGGTTCCGTCCCTGAGTCCGCTGCGGAAGGCATTCCATACTGCTTCATTTTTACTCATGTAACTAATATTCAGACAATTTACGGGATTTGTAAATGAAGATGTTGAAAATTTTGTGAAAAGGGTAGTAATTTGTTTTTCCTAAGCTATAGTGAAGTTAGAAAACATATCTGCATATTCCGGAACAGGTGATCCAGCAGGCAGCAGAACCGATAATTACTGCAGCAATTTGACGAATGACACAAAGTGGCCATTGCAGATATGAATGTGAAAAGAGATCCTGCAGGCAATGCGGGATCTCGTATTTTTATGAAAGCGCTTAACATGAAAAATTCATGTTTTTCCATTTGCATTCCTCCCTTTTCTTTATATAATAAACAAGTCTTACATATCGTATATGCTTTCGGATTGGCGAGAGTGTTTCTACCCTGCTGCCTTAACAGCGGGACTACGATCGTTTTTCTTGGGGGCTTCTGCGTACCTGCTTTTCGGCAGGGGAGCAGAAGATTTTATTTTTTGTAAAACGGTGATGTAAGAAAGAAGGGGGAAATATGTTTGAAAATCTTTTTAAATTGAAAGATCACGGCACGAATGTCAAAACAGAAGTTATGGCCGGCCTGACAACTTTCATGACAATGGTTTACATCCTGGCAGTCAACCCGAATATTCTGAGTGCGTCCGGGATGGATGCCGGTGCCGTTCTTACAGCGACAGCGATCGCTTCCGCGATTGCATGTCTGTGTATGGCATTTATTGCGAACAAACCGTTTGCGCTGTCTGCAGGTCTCGGCCTGAACGCGTACTTTGCATACACGATCTGCGGTCAGATGGGCTATGCATGGCCGGTTGCCCTGACAGCCGTCCTGTTTGAAGGTATTATCTTCATCATCCTGTCACTGACAAACGTCAGAGAAGCTATCTTCAACGCTATTCCTAAGCCGCTGAAGATCGCCGTATCCGTAGGTATCGGTTTCTTCATTACATTTATCGGTCTGCAGAATGCAGGCATCATCGTTGACGGCGCTACACTGGTTGCCCTGTTCTCACCTAAGAGCATGATCGCAACAGGCGAGATCTCCGATGCAGGTATTTCCGCGATCCTGGCACTGATCGGTGTTGCGGTTATCGCGTTCCTTCTGATCAAGGGCGTCAAGGGCTATATGCTGTACGGCATCCTGATCACATGGGGCTTAGGCATTCTCTGCCAGCTGGTCGGTCTCTACAAACCGAACCCGGACGCAGGTTTCTATTCACTGATTCCGAGCACGATCACTTCCATGCCGGCATCCATGAGCAGCACCATGTTCAAGTTTGACTTTGGTTTCATCGGATCACATCTCGGTGACTTTATCGTTATGTGCTTCTCATTCCTGTTCGTTGACATCTTCGATACACTGGGAACAGTTATCGGATGCGCTGCTTCCGCAGATATGCTGAATGAAGACGGAAGTCTGGACGGCATCAAGGAAGTACTGCTGGCTGACGCTGTCGGTACAACAGTCGGTGCCTGCCTTGGTACATCCACGATCACAACATTCGTTGAATCCTCTTCCGGTATTTCCGAAGGCGGACGTACAGGTCTCGTTGCCCTGACAACAGGTATCCTGTTCCTCATCGCATTATTCTTCACACCGCTGTTCCTGACGATCCCGTCATTCGCAACAGCACCGGCCCTGATCATCGTCGGCTTCCTGATGATGCTGCAGGTATCCAAGATCGACTGGACAGACTATGTCGATGCAATTCCGTGTTTCGCAGCCATCACTATGATGGGCTTCGCATACTCCATTTCCGAAGGTATCTCATTCGGTATCATCACATATGTCCTGCTGCACCTGTTCACAGGCAAGACAAAGGGCATCTCTCCGCTGATGTATATCCTTGCGGTATTATTCGTACTGAAGTATTTCGTGATCTAAACCAAAAAAACAACTGCATTCCGGCAGATATTCTGCAAATACGGAATGCAGTTTTTTTGGTGTGCCGGGCATGGCACATATCTCGGAGGTTGAAAAGTACCTCCAGTCAAGGGTGGTAACCCCTAAGGCTTAGCCAAACTCAAGGGTGTCCGTTGCGAAGCGGAATCTGAAGGAAGAGGGAGGCAAACTGTCGG
>CADBPK010000333.1 GCA_902796465.1 uncultured Erysipelotrichaceae bacterium
AGGTGAGGGAAGCGAAACTGCTTAACCGCAAATATATACGGAGCACAAAAGCAAAAATGTGATAACTGCATAAAAAAGGGAACCGGAATTCCGGTTCCCTTTTTTGACATTCAGTCTTCCTTCAGAAGAACTTCACCGTTGGACTCAATGATTTCTTTATATCTGTAATATGAATTCTTGATCTTTCTTTCCAGTGTTCCGGTCCCGTCGTTGAATCTGTCAACGTAGACAAAACCGTAACGCTTTTTCATTTCGCCTGTTCCTGCGGAAACGACGTCGATTGGTCCCCACCACAGATAACCCATGCAGGGAACGCCGTCCAGGATCGCTTCATGGACCTGTTTCAGATGCATTTCCAGATATCTCACACGGAACGGATCATCGATCTTTCCGTTTTCATCCAGATTTTCATCCAGGCCGATGCCGTTTTCGACAATGAACTGCGGCAGGTGATATCTGTCGTTGAGAACGTTCATTGTATAACGCAGACCTTTCGGATCAACAGCCCAGCTCCACGGTTTCGGGCTGCTTTCCTTCAGGTACGGATTCTTCTTTCCGGCAATGCCTCCGGTGTTGCTGATCATATTGGCGTCTACCGCAAAGACAGCAGAACGGTAATAACTGTAGGAAATGAAATCGATCGTATTCTCTTTGATCAGTTTCAGGCCTTCTTCATCCATCTGCGGTTTCAGGGAAGGATCCTCGTTCCAGATCCGTTTAACATATCCGGGGATCTCACCGAATACCATCGGATCGCACATATAGAAGACAGCCATGCGCTGTGTCTGCAGTGCGCCGAGAACATTGTCAGGGTTGCAGTCATCCGGATAAGTCGCGGTACCGGAAGCTGTCATCATATTGCCGACGAGGTTATTTTCGTCGATCTCATGTCCGAGTTTGACGGTCCATGCGTTCGCAACAAGGATATTATAATAACCCTGCCAGATCTCTTTCTGAGTGATGGATCCGATCGGATCATTTTTATCCTTCGGATCTTCGATATTCAGGATTCCGGCTGCCACAAACGGATTTCTCAGCATCGCATTGACTTCGTTGAAAGTCAGCCAGTATTTTACTTTTCCCTTATATCTCGTAAAAACAGTCGTAACATAGTTCTTCCAGAATCCGATCATAACCGGATTAGACCATCCGCCGTACTCGGTGAGCAGATGAAGCGGAGTCTCATAATGTGAAAGGGTGATTACCGGTTCCATACCGAGACGCTTCATTTCATCAAACAGGTCATCATAAAATTTCAGTCCTGCTTCATTCGGTTCACTCTCATCACCATTGGGATAAATTCTTCCCCAGGCAATGGATGTGCGGAAACTGTTGAAGCCCATGCCTGCCATGAGTTTGAGATCTTCCTTGTATCTGTGATAGAAATCAATACCCTCATGACTCAGATATTTCTTTTCCGGGTTCAGGCACATTTCCCATTTGCCTGTTTCCTCATTCCATTTGATGCCGGGATCCCTGGAGCCGATGCCGACCATGATGTCTGTTACGTTAGGCTGCTTGCCGTCTTCGAGCCAGGCTCCTTCCAGCTGATTGGCAGCTACTGCGCCGCCCCACAAAAAATCTTTTGGAAAACTCATATTATATTACCAGACCTTTCTTTACCTTTATTATCATTGAAAAAACGCTGAATGAAAAGAGAAGCATTTCCCGATTCTGGAAATATGTTGCAGTAATAAAAGGTTTTTCCCTAGAAAGCAGATATATGAAAACAGGAGACGACAGATGAAAGAAAATAAAAACTATATTTACTGGCTGGTTGTTATTGCTTGATGCGGTATGATCGGCACATGTCTCGGACTTGGCGTCAATGTGGCCGGACTGTTCTTCAGCCCCATTGCCAAAGACTTCAATGTTGGCAGGGGAAGTGTTTCCGCGACGCTCATGGTTTATAACCTGATACAGGCATTTACCGGATTGGCTGCACCTGCGTCTCTGCGCCGGTTTGGTCTGAAGAAAATGGTAATCTTCGGAACAGTCATTCAGGCAGTCACAACGTTTCTTCTCTCTGTCAGCCCGAATGTTGTGGTCCTGATGATTCTCAACGGTATCCGGGGCTTCGCTTCAGGCCTGATCGGGACTGTCACGGTAACGGTCATGATCAATTACTGGTTCAACAAAAACAACGGTCTTATGACAAGCATCGCGATGGGATTTTCCGGTCTCGCTGCAGCTCTGCTGTCTCCGATATTATCCGGTATTATCGCAAATGCCGGCTGGCGCACCGGATATATGGTGCTTGCATTGATCACGGTATTGTTCAATCTGCCTGCGATCCTGTTCCCGATCGCCCTGAAGCCGGATTATAAATACATGGAACCCTATGGCGGCAGGAAAGAAACATCTTCTGAGGTTACAGGCAGTCAGAGTGATCTTTCGATCTCTGCTGTCATGCTTGTCATCCTGATGGTCTATACAGGATGTTCAGCTGCGGCAACGGCACTTCCGCAGCATTTCTCCGGCATCGCGGAGTACTATGGTATGCTGCAGACTGGCGCGCTTATGGTCAGCGCATGCATGATCTCCAATACAGCCGGAAAGATCCTGCTGGGTACGCTGATCGACCGTTTCGGCGCAAAGCTTTCCATTTCGATCTACGCTGCCGTTATTGTCTGCGGTGCGCTGCTCATCGTAATCAGCCGCAGTTCCGTCATCCTGATCGCGGCAGCGGCTATGTATGGATTATGTTATTCCATGGGAACCGTATCCACCGCGATGCTGACAAGGGAGATGTTCGGCCCGGCCAAATACAGCCGTGTTTATCCGAAACTTGCGATGGCAACGACGATCTCAAATGCAGTATTCACGACTGTTGTCGGTATGTTGTATGACATGAGCGGAACCTATTCCACTGTCATTCTCTTCCTTGGCTGTCTCATTGTTCTTGCTTTCTGTATGGTCCAGCTGGCTTATGCCAGAAAAGCAAAAATGGCATCCTGAAACAAAATACAAGATTCAAAAAGCCTGCTGAATCTGAACGTTCAGTGGGCTTTCA